>JAJZWN010000056.1 GCA_021846695.1 Thermoplasmata archaeon | reverse complement strand
CACAATAGAAATATAAATATCGCGTAATTAGTATATCTATAGGGTTTTGAAATATTCTACAAATAAAAATCAACATAAGAAGTTTTATAAAATAAGTTATAATAAGCAATTATGGATGTTTCTCTTGTGGGGTTGGGCCATATAGGAAAGGCTGTAGTGGGTATTTTGAATGAAAATCATGAGTATTTTAAAACCAGATTTGGTTCCGATATCCATGTCATTTCTGTATCAGATTCAAAAACAACAGTTTATGATAAAAATGGATTGAATCTTGACAAGGTTCTCATGTACAAGGAAAGGGGCGAACTGGATGAAGTTGCAGATGTAATGAAAATGGAAGATATCTATTCCCTTAATTCAGATGTAATAGTAGATATGTCGCCGGCAACAAAGGACGGGCTTGCAGGCATGCGTATGTATAAAAATGCTTTCGATAGTGGGAAACAGGTAGTAACCTGCAATAAGGCTCCGCTGGCTCTGCACTGGAAGGAGATCATGGAATCATCCAGAAAGCAGAAAAAGAATATACTCTATGAATCAGCTGTTGGAGGCGGTGTTCCCTTATTCAATCTTAACAGGTATTCACTAAAATCATCAAAACTTTTGGAATTCAAGGGGCAGGTAAGTTCAACAATTAATTTTGTTCTGAACCACCTGATGGGAAATGTGGATTTCCATGAAGCAATAAAAACTGCCCAGAGCATGGGCATAGCTGAAACTGATTACCATGACGATACCAATGGGCTGGATGGAGCCAGAAAGACTGTTATTATAGCCAATGCACTTCTAGGGCTTGATTACACATTAAAGGATGTGGAATATGATGGCATAGAAAATCTTGATAATATTGAATACATGAGGAATTCTGGTGAAGTATACCGTGT
The DNA here is from genome assembly GCA_021846695.1 of Thermoplasmata archaeon. Next base: position 7,648 of record JAJZWN010000056.1, on the reverse strand, counting down.
TCTTTCACATATCACTGCGGGAACAAATCCTATCATTGAATCTAAAATATTCAGCATAAAGCCAGGTGATTCTATGGCCGCTATGGATTCACTATCAATGGGATACCTTGAGAAAACAGATAATAATGACGACCTCATGGTATTTGAAAAGCATGATGGGCCACTGGAAACTGCTGCACAGGTTGTAAATGATATTCTTTTATTAGCCTGAATTATATATTTATTTATTCTTTTTTCCAGGAAATAACAGGAAAAAGTGAACCCCTATTGAAGCAAAATATAACAACATGCATTAATTATAATTCTGGTATCTCTATTTTTTAAATTAAGGCAAAGAAAGCACCCAGTATGCCTGTGAACAGGAAGAATAAGAACCACATTATAATTTCCATTACTGCCAGTATAAAGCTCCGTCCAAGGCTAATATCATATATAGCGCTATATGTGTAGAATAAAATAAACAGTGTAATCAGAAAAGCTATAATACTTCCTGCAACTGCAAGTGGTGCAAAGAGAACATGCAGGCCCAGGGACAAAAATACCAGTATGATCACTGTTAAAATTGTTGCTGCTATTGCCTTACCAAAGCTGGAATTTCTACCGGAAACTACAATTTTTGATGCAACATACATAGGAATAGAGAGTATAACTATTGCAATTAACAATGCAATTAAATCGAATAATATTATCATAGTATTATATATAACATATCCTATTAAACCTATGGTATCTAAATCAACAAAGTAATATAATATACTTCGATTATAAATTATGAAAGCAGCTATTATAGGAGCAGGTACAGTAGGAAGGTCAATAGGTGAAGGCATAAAAAATGATTTTGAAGTTTCATTCAGTTCCGGTTCATTTGAAAAGCTGGAAAAATGGAGTAAGGGGGAGTTCAAGATTTTCGATAACAACGTTGAAAATGCGAAATACGGGGATGTAATACTTCTAGCAATCAAACCCGGAATATCAGATTCCGTTATGGAGGAAATAAGAAGTGCAGCAAAGGGCAAACTTGTAATATCCTTTATGGCAGGGATTACATTATCACACATGCAGGAGATGTTAAAAGATTCAATGGTCGCCCGTGGAATGCCCAGCATACCCATGCTTGTCCAGAAATCAGTCACAGCATATAGTTACAAAAATCTGGATAAGGAACATAAGGATGTACTGGAGAAAGTTTTGAAAGGCTTTGGTTCTGCTGTGCATATAGATGAATCATATATGGATGCTGTAACAGGATTAAGTGGCAGCGGACCCGCATTCGTTGCTATAATGGCAGATTCAATGATTAATGCAGGAATACTGGCCGGAATACCAAAAATCCAGGCACGTGAGCTGGTCATTGATACTTTCATCAATACTATGTCCCTTATGAGAGAGAAAGGGTTTTCGGCATCCGATCTGAGGGATGAAGTTATGACTCCAGGAGGCACCACAGTAGCCGGCATATATGAAATGGAAAAGGCAAATGCCAGGACAGCAATAGCGAATGCAGTTTTAGGTTCATACAGGAGAGCAAAGGAAATAAGCAAAAATTCCAGGGATTAATTCCCTGATGAATATATTATATATTTCAAAGGTATACTTTTTTGATGGAAACAGTGATTGATGCCACAAGGTTAATCCCCGGTGCTATAACAACAAGAATTTTATCTGACAGGGGCTACAATGTCATAAAATTTGAGGATACCGGCAAAGGGGATTACATGGATGAACTCTCCCCCGGAGCCAATGATTTCCTTAACCATGGAAAGAAGAGCATATGTGTTGACCTGAAAACCAGCGAGGGCAAGAAGATATTCTACAGATTAATTAAAAATGCTTCAGTTTTTATTGAGAATTTCAGTGAAGGGGTGACTGAAAGGTTGGGTATAGATTATTTAACATTGCACAGGCTTAATCCACAGCTGGTATACTGCTCCATCAAGGGATACAGGGAAAATCCAGAGCTGCCTGCCCACGATATAAATTTTACGGCATTCTCTGGAATAGATATCACACTACCTGTGCAGATCGCCGATGCCGGTTCCGGTATCTATGCTGCTATGGAGATAATTAATCATTTAAAGAACAGAGATTATTCAAAAGTTACTGTAAATATGTCAGATATTCCACTATATTTTAATGCATATAACCTGTTTACAGAAAACAACGTACTGAACGGAAAATTCCCCTGTTACAGAATTTATCAGGTTTCTGATGGCAAAGTTGCTCTGGGGTGCCTGGAACAGAAATTCTGGGCAAATTTTACAGAAGCAATACAGAGAAAGGATCTGGAAAATTCCCGGTTAAATCTGAATATTAATAAAGAAATTGAGAATATCTTTCTGCAATACAATTCCATGGAAATACTTGAACTTGGCAGAAAATATAATTTTCCGGTCTCGGCTGTCAGGGCAAAAGAAGAAATAATTTCAGGGCTGAATAGTGAGCATGCACCCGGGCATGGGGAAAATACAGATAAAATTTTAAAAAATAATGATTATAAAAACGATGAAATTGATAATTTGAAAAATAAAAAGATAGTAAAATAATTATATATCTTCCTCTCCAAAACCTACAACGAGGAGTACAAATCCTACGAAAGAAAAGAAAAATGATATCCAGCTAGATAGCTGATGTGGGCCTATATTCGAATTGATTGTTGGGAACATATTATAATCCAGGAAAGTTGGAAGTGAAATTATCAGAAATACTATTCCTGTTACAATCATATACCTAGAGCTTTTTTTCATTTTTTCCCATGTTTGACTTATCATATCACAGCCACCCCTATTACAGCGAAAGTAAATATATATAGCAATATTGGAGCTATTATCGTTCTCGACGATATCTTGCCATGCCTCCCCCTATTGTGCATCAATGATATGGCATAGAGAATTATTGACAGTATTACCATCACAAGTGTAATAACCAGTAATCCCTCTTCGTAAACGCCAAAGTTCCCGAATACCGGTGAAACCATCTGGAACGGGTGTTCATGGTACATGGCACCGATTGGTTTTATCAGTACCGCATATAAAATAAACGGTACACTGCCGAACAGGTAAATTATCATGGAATAATAGTATAGATATATAGATTTTTTATCCATTTTAAACCCTCGCTTTTATTGTTCTCTGTAGCATGAGAAATATTATCGCAGCAAACAGAAACAGATTTATAACAAGCGTTATCGCCCATAGGCTCTCATACCTGAATGGATGAACCTGGGTAAAGTACCACATTATAGGATCAACCACAACAAGCTGAATTATGCCTATTAAATAAATTATATTAGTTGTTTTCACTTAACTCACCATCCCTTTTTGCAAATCTCATAGCGTATACTGTTATGAACGATATGAAGGTTATACTCCACCATAGATACATGGTCATCAGCCTTGTCTGTGTTAATCCTGGTTGTGAATATCCCCAGACAGTCATGACCGCAAGCCCTATAAGCATGAATATGCCAAAAGCAGTAATCCATGGCCTTTCCAGGACACCTTTATTATGATACCTGTCAATGAAGGGCAGTAACAGTATGAATACCAGCATACCTATGATTAATGGCACACCTCCAGTACTTAATCCATAACCTGCTACATCCATCAACTTATAAACGGGAGTAATGTACCAGTCAGGCACCGGAAAAGTTCCGTAAGCAAGAGACCCATAAGCCAGTGTCAACTGCTGCGGAAATGCTGCTGATATTATGAGTATTACACCAACCATAACTATGCCTGAAAATACAGCGTAGAGTAAGTTAGTGGGGAACCATGGTATCATTTCGCCCTTTTTGGGTTTCTCGCTTGCCAGTCCTGATCTTTCAAACAGCATGAAATGTATCGCAAATATTGCAAGCATTAATGTTGAAAATACCGCCACATGCAGGGCAAGCAGGTGAGAGAATAGCGCAGGAGTTGTATAATTTCCCACCAGTATAGCTTCCAGCCAGTTAATTAATGCACCTGGAAGTATCCTTCCAAGTACGCTCCTCTGCATGAATAATATGCCTATATGAACAGCAGCCATTGCTATTGCGGTATTTGCAAGCATGTATCCGAGTATTGCTGTGAATATTGTAAGCAAAAACAGTACAACTCCAAGTATCCACTGGAGCCATCTCCACTTTCCCCTATAAGAACCTACGAACCACTGTCTCATCATATGGAAATATACAAGACCTATCATGGCGTATGCCATGTAAAGATGCGATGTAAGTATGATATGCCCAAAGGGGACATCTGATATAATGTACTGTGTGGAATGATATGGGTCAACCTGACTGTAATAGAAAAATAATACTATTCCAGAAACAATCTGGTATATCAGTGCTGTTGCAACCCATGACCCTGTCCACTCATCAATTCTATAGCCGCGGCTTGTGACTGATTTAAATCCTATTTTATAAGAACCTTCAGGCAAATCCTTTTCTTCCTTCACCAAATCGGTTATATTATAATTATTAGTTTCTGCTTTTTCCATTTATTTCACCTATAAAGTATTAGTTGATGTGCTGCCTGAAAAACTCCCTTTCCAGTTTTGAGTGTTGCTAGCTTCGTTGCTAACCACAGTTGTCCTGTATAATATAACTCCTGAACTATTAGAATTCAATCCCAGTGCCGATACACTCAACTTTGGTGGGGTTGACGATGTGGTATTCCCCGTGTAAAGCGTAGAAACGGTCTTAGACGCGACTGAATCGCTAGCTGTTCTTATAGCAGTTCCGCCTGTTAAATCTTCACTTTTTACCTGTGAACCATATGTTTCGCCGCCCGGGAATTGCAAATGCGTTCTGATAACAGCGTTTGAAGAATTAATTCCATATGCGTAAATCTTACCACTTCCACTTGAATCGTAAGAATCGGTAGCCAACATAATCTGCGGTAATGAATGGTTTGCAGGGCTTGATGCTGGGCCATTGTTGTAAAGGTTCCTTCCGCCCCATAATGGATTGTACTGGCTTCCATGGCATTTACAGTATATTAATCCATAATCTGGCCATTGTGCTGGTGTGCCGGGGGCATCACTCTTGTAACCTATTAGTTTTGATTCGAAGGGTATACTTTGCCCGGGATGGTAATCAAGGAAAGGCGGTACACAACCAAGGTGCTGGCATATGCCACTCAATGCCATAATTGAATAATTGTGACCACCATAACTTATGTATATTATTCCATCCATAGGCGCTTTGTTTGATGGTGATATAGGAGAATACCCTGAAGTTGGAACAATGCTCTTGTCCGGTGTTGTTACTTGTACATCTTTAAGAACCAGGAGGAAATTTGGTTCATCCTGAAGCGGGTAATCGAATACCAGCATCGGAGTAGATGTGCTTGATTTGCTAGCAGCAGCATATTCAATAACATCTTTAATAGTTATTCTGCTTCCACTCGGGTCCTCGAGAACAGCCAGTGGAAAATTATCCATTACCGGCACACCCCGGTCCTTAGGCACAACATACCTTTCAACAGATATTCCACCGATTAAAAGAGCAGCAATAGAGAGTCCGGCTCCTTTCAGGAACGCCCTCTTCTCTGGCTCTGGAATATAATTTTTATCGTTCGCCATAAAAGGGCATATTTTTTAAGTCTAAATGTTTATTCAATTTTGTGAATATATTCAATAAAAAGGCAATGTATTTTTAACAATATTATAATTATGAATCAGTGATGTATAATGTTTGATTCATACATGGACATATTGATTATAGCGGTAGTAGCCCTGATTATCTTCGGCGGTACTAAAAAGATTCCTGAAATGGCCAGAAACCTTGGAAAAGCGACAGGTGAATTTAAGAGAGGGCAGATGGAAATAGAGAACGAGTTGAAAAATGGAGCCAGTACAGCATCTAATGTAAATAAGGACCAGATTAACTATATGAAAATAGCTGAAGACCTTAATATCGAGACAAAGGACAAGACCATAGACCAGATTATAGGCGAAATAAACCAGAAATTGGGAAAAGTACCTGCTAAAGAATCAAGTGAAACAACAATAGAAGCAAAGCAAAATTAATATGGAAAACCAGCTTCTTAATTACCTGGTAAAATATTCGGATGAAATCAGGGCAAGATTAATAAAGATACTGGAAGTTTTTGGAATTCTTTTCGGTATTTTCGTCATTTTCAGGCTTCAATATATCTCTCTTTTCGGTTATAGATTTATGTTTCTTTATCCGGATCCATATGACAATATAGGTGCTCAGATACTCTTTCTGCTCAAAGCCCATACATTGACCACCGATACGACCCTTCTGGTTCTTAAGCCGGTTGATGGGGTAATGGCAGATTTTTACACCTGTATGGCAATTGCACTGATAATCTCAATGCCTGTTATTATATATGAGGTTTCTAAATTCATAGACCCTGCACTGAAAACCAGTGAAAAAGAAATGTTAAGATCAATAATATTGCCAGCTTCACTTCTGTTTTTTGCCGGTGCATTTGTTGGCATTTACTTCATAGCGCCGATCCTATTCAAAATTTTTGCCAGTTTTGACATTGGCGTAGGTGCTGATGTTACAATGGGAATATCCAGTTTTGTATCCTTTATGTTTATGTATACAATTGCATTCGGGCTCTCATTTGAAATTCCAGTATTTATGGTTGGCCTGAGCAGATTTGGGATTGTTACAGCGGATACCTGGAAAAAGAACTGGAGATACGCAGTTATAGGCTCACTTGTATACGGCATGATATTTTCACCTGGCGTAACTGGCTTTACAATGGTTGTTATCGCTATACCTATGATAGCACTTTATTTTGCTGGAATACACTTTGCAATAAACGCAGAGAAAAAATTTGAAGAAGATCAGGCATACTCAAACAGCGCTGACCAGTGAAAACCCTTTAATTTCTGGTTTTCCCTTCAAAGAAATTTTTAGTTTTATGTGTTGTCTCTCCCTGTCAATGGAGTTATACACTTCCTGTGGCATTTCTATTTTAACAGGATTCTGAATTTTATACAGTGTGCCTGTGCTAAAATTATCTTTTATCTCGCATACCGCCGTTTTTATAAGCGGGCACATTTCATCAGTGCAGGCACCCTGCGTGGTTAAAATAGATATTGATAAAACCCTGTTCCCTATTAATTTAACGGCCTTATCCCCAATATCTATGCTTCCCTTGCCTATTTGAATATCCATATTAAGATAATATGCTATTATTATTAAAGCATTACTATAAATTTTATATCAGTTTTTCTTTTGTATATATGCAAAATGCTTATAATATACAGAATAATTAGATATTATGCATAGCAATATGAATAGGAATGAATCTAGAGTATTAAAGCTTCTATTTGAAAATTCAAAAATGCCAATATCCGAAATATCTGACAGGCTGCTTCTTAACAGGAATACGGTTTCAAAAATTATAACCAAGCTTAATAGGGAATACATAGAACGGTATACAATCACCCTCAAAGAAAGGGAAAACAGTTTGTATATAATAGCAGAAATGGAAAATATTGATGGGTTGGATGATGATATAATAGAATATTATAAGATGGCCAATGGTAATTATCTCGTAGTAATGAATAAGGATAGCCTTTCCGGTAATTTACAATATAAAAATCTGAATATCGCATATAAAAGGGTATTAAACAATGATATGGAAAAAGTTGACCTGTATTGCGATTATTGTGATAGCAT
>JAJZWN010000007.1 GCA_021846695.1 Thermoplasmata archaeon | reverse complement strand
TTTATCACACCATTAACTTTGTATGGAACCATTATTTTGTGGGTAATTATGTCAGTTTCCTTCACTGTGCCAAGTATATACCCCTCTTCAACTTCATCACCCTCTTTCAAAACAGGTTGAAAATCCCACTCTTTTTTCTCATCCAGTGGTGGTGCACTTGCGCCTCTAACTATGAAGTCACCGGTTTCTGACTGTATAATGTCCAGGGGTCTCTGTATTCCATCATAAATAGATTTCAGAAGCCCTGGTCCGAGTTCAACAGACAGGGGTTTGCCTGTAGATATAACCGGTTCCCCTGGCTTGAGTCCGCTGGTATCTTCATATACCTGAATGGTAAATCTATTTCCAACTATCTTTATTACCTCCCCAACAAGGCCCAGGTTACCTACACGCACCACATCAAACATTTTTCCATCAAGGTCTGTTGCTATCACCACAGGACCGGATATACTGTATATTTTTCCATCATTTTTCATCTAATCACCAATATCAATTCCTAATATTCTTTTTGCAAGGTCATATACTGATTCTTCCTCTTTAATTCCTGGAAGTGGGATAAAAATTACAAGTGGGTCCATGGAACCAGCATATTCATTTATTTCATCAACCTTTAAATTTTTCTGGAAGGACTGTGATGCTAATATAACGTTGTATTTTTTAGATTTATATAATTCTCTGAGCAATTTGGCACCATCTGCAGGGTCTGTTATGAATGTATCATTGACTCCAACAAGCTTGAACCCCGTAATTAGTTCCTTTTCCCCTATAATGCAAAGACTGGACATTTATATCAGCATCCTCTCTATTATATTACTATCAAGATTATATGACTTGCCAATTATAATCGATCTTAGATTGTCTCTTTCCCTCTCTGCTGCCAGGATATATGCAAATATATACTGGGATGCGGTATCACTCAGCATAACAGGAACGTACTGTTTAAACAGTGCATTTCTCATTGAAACCTCAAAGAAACTCAAATTCCTGTTCTCTTTATAATAATCAATTGATTCACTTATATTAAAATGTTTGAATACAGAAAGTAGTTCAACAACATCACCAGACCTGAAAATATCAGCAAGTGCCTGCTTGGAATAATTGCCATTCTCTATAATACTTTTCTCTATTTTTTCATAATCTACCTTCAATTCAAGTGCCTTGGCAAGCGTCATTATATTTTTTAAGTCGATTACGCTTTTAATATACTTAATAATCTGACCCTCATCGCCATTGTAAAATAATGCCTTTTCAATTAAATCGTTATAGTATTTAAAATCCATGGAAGAAAGCAGCATTGATGTATCTCCTGTCTTTTTGTATTCTTCAAGATCCTTTAAAAGATAGTTATAACCAAAATTCAACAGGTAATTAACCACTGAATCTACATCATTTTTCTCCAGCAATACTCTGAAGTCGTCACTATTAAGGTTGCCTGCAAATATTCCAAGTGGAATATCCCGAAAGCTCATTATGAAGCCGTCACCTGATTTTATCTCATGATGTATTACCTTTGAGGTTATGATGGCCTTTATGGTTTCTATGTCCCATTTGGATACATACGTTTTCATAAAAGATTTCATAGGTGGTGGAATAGCAAACAATGCAAGCTTGGAATTTTTTACCACATGCCTGTTTATAGCAGTTAAAATTATCTGGACATCGTCATTACTTGAGGACGTGGCCTTATCAATATCCTCTCGGTACGTTTTTTCATATAGTTTTAATCTTATATCCTTTATATCAAGTTCCAGAAGTGATTTTATAAAATCATCGCTGAGGTAGTCACCAAAATGTACTTTTAGTCTCCCATAGCTTCCTGAATATGTAGTGTTTATAAGAATCACCACTATTTTATATTTTCATAAAGGTATGTCTCTATATCATACGAAACGGAATCAAATATGCTGATTAACCTCATGTCTGCTTCTTTTTTCCCATCCCCGCTTTTTGATAATATTCCGGATTTAATAGTTTTATCTACTTCAAATTTTATAGATTCTGAAAATTTAAGATTCTCCAGTTTATCTTTATCGCTTTCCGAGCAGTAAACCGTGAATTTTTTTCCAAGTTCTTTTTCAGATTCGCTTAACATTGTTTTCAGAAGTTCTGGATAGTTAGAGGACTTATTCAGAGATATAACATAGGATTTTAATCGTTGCATTGTGTTATTAAGTATCTCTTTTTTCTTGTCATCAATAATTTTCTTTGACTGGAGTTTTATTGAATCCTCAGACTGTCTTATAATGTTTTTTATGTCGTTCTCTGATTTTACGGTATAATCCTGTTTTATTCTTGAGAGCTTCTCATTGCAGGCCATGGTAACATTTGCCATTTTTTCTGTATACTCATCCCTAATCTGTTTCAATTCCATTTCCGTAGTGCTTTCTATTTCATTTAAAATATTTTCAAGAGACATAAAAATCCATTTTCATATTACATGAAGCAGTAATATAATTCCCAGAACAAAACCTATAATCCATAGCGTTTCCGGTATAACGAAGAAGAACAGAACCTGTCCAAATTTTTCAGGTTTTTCAGCTATTATACCCATACCAGCTGCCCCAATACCCTGCTGTGCCATACCCGTCCCTATCAATCCACCAGCGATGGCAATAGAAGCGGCTAAAGCCAAAATAGCATCTGCGTCAGTTATCATAAATATCCTTATTTCCTGATTGAAATAACTTATATAAAATTATTTATTGCTAAAATGTTTATAAAAATTTAATGTTGTTGCAAAAATTATAAAGTTAGGTAAATTCAATCACGCTTCCTTGCAAAGTAAAGGGCGAGGAGCGATGGTATCAGTACCCATGCAAGTCCTATTATGACCACAGAGTAAATATTTATTCCAACACTGGAGGCACTCAAACCACTGTATACACCCAGGTGATAATCTGCTATGATATCAGGATAGTAGGAGGGTGAAATTGAATCCAGTATCAGAAGATTTTTCAAAAGATGTGTGATTGATTGTATATGTAATAAGAACAATAATGCCTCTGATAATGTTGTCCACATAAAACCGAGAATGAATAGTAAACCAATCCCGGTCCCCAGTATCTGACCCTGTGTTCTCTCAAATTGTGTTATTAAATACATTAATCCTGCAAAACCGATGGCTTCAACAAGGTATCCAATTAGCATTGTTGCAAAGGTACCTGAGGATATATACACACCTGTATAGTGCTTCAGTATAACATCGGCAAGTCCGAAGGATATTAGAAGCCCCACAAGGAAACTTACAGAATTTCCTGTAAATCTTGATATCATCAATTTTCCCTTTGTAATGGGCCTGGCTATTATAGATTCAAGCACGCCAGAAGTCTTATCCTTACTATAATAAAAGTAAGCCGAGAATATGCTCATAATTGGAATTAACAGTATGCCAAAGTATATGGCCAGATCATTCTGCAATGCAACTCCTGGTTTAATATAGGTGTATATGTAAGACACGGTCGGTACAACCTGTTCTGTTTTATTGTTTATAAAGAAATTTACATTCTTGTCCAGATCTTTTGTGGTCAAAGACGGTGTAATGATAAGCACTCCTGGATGTGTCATTTCAGTGACATTCCCGCTACCAGCATTATTAGCATTAACTCCCGCAGATGCTGTTGATATATTATAGGAAATGGATAGGGGTTGGTTGTTTATAGAGGAATTAATATAGGGTACGTAAACCATTGTGCTTATCTGTGAAGGGTTTGCTTTATCCTTTAAAATTACAGCGTATATGGGTTCAAAGGAATAATTAAAATATGTACTGTAACATGGGTCTATTGTAGAATAACTTTCGGACTGACCCATTTTACCATTATAATAAACTATTTCATTATTATGATACGCTGCCGGATTTCCATTTGTATATTGACCAGTGTAAATATAATAAAAATTGGAGGCATTTGAATGTACCGTAAAATTCAGGTATCCTTGACTATTTGAGCTTCCTGTGTAATTTTCTATAGTATTTATGGAAGCATTTCCAATAGAGGATGTAATGCTTAAACCACTGACAGGCTGGCCATATCCGTTTATAACATAATCACTTACATGTATGACCCCGCCTGTATCATTTACATATGGCAAAACCAGATCGGTCTGTGCAGGTGCAGCAGTGTCAGAGGAAATACCTGCACCATAGGCAGTTGCAACAGTAATAAGAACCAGAAGAACAATTAGTATAATGGTAAATTTGCCACTCAACGTTCTTTTAATATCATAAAGGAACCCATTCATTTTATTTCACCATGTTGAGGAAATACTCTTCCAGAGTTTCGTTTTGCACGCCTATATAATCTACCTTGTAGTTTGCCTTTACAAGTTCATTATTGATATCCGAAGGGTCCACATTAGAGGAATTTTTTATCGTGTAATAATAGCCATCATATTCAAGTTGTCCAAAATTTAACAAGACCTTATCTAACTTATCATCAGGATTTTTAATATGGATTTTAATTCCGGTCGTGCCCAGGTGATTCAAATCGTCTCTTGTAAGGATTTTAATTATAGTTCCATTTTTCATTATGGCTATCCTGTCGGCAACATTCTGCAATTCAGATAATATATGGGAAGAAAGCAGAATAGATTTTCCCTGTTTTTTAAGTTCTATTATAAAATCACGTACTTCCCTGACTCCCTGGGGATCGAGCCCGTTAAGGGTTTCATCGAAAAGAAAATTATCTGGATTGCCCATCATTGCTGCAACCAGTGAGAATCTCTTTTTCATCCCCTGTGAATAGAACTTTAGCTTTTTATCCTTATATGCGTATATATCGAATTTTTTCATAAGCTCAACAATATCCTTTTCAGCATCTGCAGAGTTTATCCCATAAAATCCGGCATAGTATTTTAGAAGGGGTATGGGCCTGGAATCTGGCTCAAAGTTCGGTAGCTCAGGCACCCATCCAATATGTTTTGAAGCCTCTGTCTTATTTTCAACCATGTCAAAATTATCCACCAAAATTTTTCCTGAGGTTGGAAATATAATACCTGCAGTTGCCCTTATAGTTGTTGTTTTTCCTGCTCCATTCAATCCTGCAAGTCCCAGTATTTCACCATTGCTGATATCCATGTTTAGATCATTGACAGCCTTAAAATTTTTGAATGATTTTGTAAGATTGGAAATTGCGATCATTAAAATGGATAACAATAGCTATATATTAAACTTTCCATAAAAATAAAAGGTCATTCTTTTAGTATAATTTCAACCCTGCCGCTATTTATCTTGCTCTTGCCAGAATTGTCATCTATAATTATTGTAATCTTCTCCTCGGCACCGCTGAGAATTCCATCAATTCTCTGTTTCAAATAATTTACGTCCTCTCCATCACCCATTATGGCAAGCTTCTCCTTTATGCTGGTTAAAATTCCCTCAACTGTTGTAATATAACCTTTAGATGCTATTCCTGGAGATATCTCGGCATCAAGTTCTGGTATCTGTACACTGGCATCAGGAGATCTGTAAACTATGGTTTTCAGGTCGTTTTTATTTTTTATTTTGAATTTGATAATTTTCGGTGACTCCCTATCATGGCGTTCAATTGTAACATTCCTGTAACTGCAATTCCTGCATAGGTAAGTGTGTATAGTTATTTTTCCCTCGTATGGTATGTCATTATCTGCCTCCAGGTAAAACAAAAATTCATTGCAGTTGGGGCATCTTGCCTCTGTTTTTATTTCTTCCATTTAATCACCCTGATCAAGCCAAGAATATAATGGATCAAATACTATATATTTTTTGTTTTTTAAATCCGAAATATTTGCAGCAGCAGAAAGGAACATTGAAATTTTTATATCTTTTATTATATTATTCACCTCTAATTTTAACTCCTCATACGATGTATCTGCTGCCTTCAGAAAATTCCTTGCCATGGCACCCATATCTGCACCCATAATTATTGATTTTACAATATCCTCACCATTTCTTATTCCTCCACTTCCTATTATGGGTATGCCCACGGAACAGAATTTAATAGAGGCAGGTGAAGGTATTCCCCAGTTCCAGAAGGTTTCCCCCGTGTGCATTTTTTCCCTGTTCTGTATTTTTTCTGCCCTGTAATATTCAATTGCAGCAAAAGAAGTGCCACCGAGGCCTCCAACATCTATTGCCTTTACACCAGCATCCCTTAGCTCCAGGGCATCCTCCCTGGAAAATCCACTGCCTGTTTCCTTGGCAATTACTGGATATGATTTTGCAATTTCTTTTAATCTTGAGAGCACTCCCCTTGCATTTCTATCTCCTTCGGGCTGTACCATCTCCTGAAGAAAGTTAAAATGTACGATTAGATACTTTGCATCTATTAAATTGAATATATATTCAATATCCCTATCGGAAATAGGTGGTTTATCCTGGCCTATGAGCTGGGGTGCACCAATATTTGCAAACTTTGCGGGAACCTTAAAATCGTTTATTACTGAAAACGTGCCGGCAATATCTTTATTCTCAATTGCGGCCCTCATGCTGCCTACACCCATTCCTATATGAAACTCCTCAGCAGCCTTTGCAAGGTTGGCATTTATTTTCCTTGCCTTTTCGGTTCCGCCCGTCATGGAGGAGATCAGGAATGGATAATTAAAATGGGTTCCCAGAAAATCTATCCCTGTGCCTATAGAATCATAATCTACTTCAGGCAATGCTCTGTGAATTAATCTTATATCATCCCAGAAATTATGTTCAGATGTAACGTTCATATTCTCGGCAATATTGATATGTTCTTCCTTTCTATTTTCTATCATTTAAACCACCGTTCCGGTAAAATTATTCTTCCCTATATTATATATTCGTTCCGGATATAGCCCATTTATGAGATACACCGGTATACCGAGGTCAGAAATATTTTTCATCTTTCTGTACTTATTCATTATGCCCCCTGTCACATCGGGTATCATCTCATCATGCTGAAATTCCCCTGTAATATGTTTCAAAAGCCTGGCATCTGGATTAGTCTTTGGGTTTTTATCATAAATGCCATCCACATCAGAAAAGAACACAACGGCAGATGGATGGAATCTTCTTGCAACATCATATACTATGTTATCACCGGAATATATACCTATTTTATTTCCGTGAATATATGTATCTCCATAGGAGACCGGTGTTATTCCCAGTTGAAGATACCTTCTAAATACCGTATAGTTTTTTTTATTATCGTAAACAAGGGAGGATACTGGAAGAGCTATGCTGTAAATACCATTGCTGTATAATATTTGAGAAATTTTGAGATTGAGGTCTGCCATATCATTATGGACAATGCTCATGCCTATTATAGTTTCTTTACTTGCATAACCGGGTAACCCATACTCTTTCGCTTTTATATGCCCGAAAGATCCCCCTCCATGCACAATAATCATCTCATCATTTATTCCCTTAAGCGTTTTAACTATTTTTTCAACAACAGCCCCATTAAAGGATTTGTATTCAGATTTTTGTGTAATAACACTTCCACCGAGCTTGATTACTATCATTTTATAAATAATATTTATAAAGTTATTAAATTTGACCCAATCAATTTTCTGTTAAATTATATTTTCCAGTAAAAATAAAAGTTTAATGGTGGGCTTTTTTAATATCCCTTGCCAGGTTTACCAGATTTTCCAGAAGCTGGGCGGCAAATTTAGCAGTCATATCATCTGTCAGTTTTCCATTTTTATCGAATTTTTGTGGGGCAAATGTAAGAAATACTTCTGGCGTATTTACTGGAACCATATTTAGAAACACAAAGACCTGCCTGAGATGATACTGTGCCCTGGAGCCCCCAAGCATACCGATTGATGAGCTCATTACGGCCACTGGTTTTCCATCGAAGGGGTTATCTCCATAGGGTCTCGATGCAACATCAAGGACATTTTTAAGGTATCCCGGAATAGAATAATTGTATTCAGGTGTTACTATAAGTACACCATCTGACTCCCTTATCTGTTTCTTGAAGTTTTTAACGTTTTCCGGGTAATTATTCTCCTCATCCTGGTTCATAAGGGGAAAATTTTTAATATCCAGTATTTTCAATTCAGAATTTTCAGGCATTAAATTCACAGAGTTTTCCAGTAAATACCTGCTGTATGATTCTTTTCTCAAGCTTCCTCCAAATCCTGCTATTTTTATCATTTCCATGCAGTCAAATATCTTTATATATTAAATATTTTAGCGATACTTTTTGAAAGTAACACATAAATAGAAATTAAAGATATGTAGCCAATGTTCATTGTCAGGTATTCCGAAATAGGGTTGAAGGGAAATAAGACCCGTAGAATGATGGAAAAAACACTTATGGAAAACATAATTTCATCACTTCCACAAAATTTTGATTTAAAATATAAAAAAAGCGATGGGCGAATATACCTTTATTCGGAAGAAAGTATATTTTTCCAGCTTTTGCCCCACGTTTTCGGTATCCGGTCCTTTTCCCCTGCCAGGGAATATACATTTAACAGTATAGAGGATATAGTTTCAAAATGTGTGGAACACTATTCAAAATACGTTTCAGGTAAAAGTTTTGCAGTCCGTGCCACCAGAAAGGGAACACATAATTTCACATCAAAGCAACTGGAAATAGCAGTGGGGGATGCCCTTTACAATAGATCCTCAGGTGTAAATCTGGAAAATCCCGAGGCTCCGTTATTCATAGAGGTCAGGGACAAAAATTTCTATACATTTACGGAAAAAATAGATGGCCCCGGAGGTCTGCCATTGAGGTCTGAGGGCAGGGCAATATCACTTTTTTCAGGCGGAATAGATTCTCCTGTGGCAACTTACATGGTGATGAAAAGGGGCATGGCTGCTGATATACTTTTCTGCTCTCTGGCACATCCATCGGATACGATTTACATGCTGAAATCAGCCAGAAATCTCCTGTCAAAATATTCAAAGGGTTACAATGGGAATATATTCATAATGGACGGTTCATCTCTGATTACGGAAATTGTTCAGCACCCTTCACAGAAATATGCCAATTTAATTTTCAAGGAATTACTGTACAGATATGCTGAGGCACTTTCCAGAAAATTTGACTATGACGCAATTGTTACTGGAGAATCAATAGGCCAGGTCTCGTCACAGATACCAAAAAACCTGAAATCTCTTTCCATGGATATAAGAATGCCAATATTCAGGCCACTGATAGGTTTTGACAAGGAGGAGACAATTTCATACTCCCGGTCCAGGGGGCTATACATGGAAGAGTCCATAGGTGAATTCTGCTCCCTGTTTTCAAAAAATCCCGGCATCAATACAGATTATTCAGATTTAAAGCATGAACTTGAAAAATTTCCGGTTGAAAACAATTTACATGAAATAATAGCAATCAAAATGGATCAGATAGATTCCTATGTTAGCTCAATTCGGGGAAGCAGGACGGACAGGATACCGGAAAACAGCATTATAATAGATTTGAGGCTTCCGTCAGAATATGAAAAATGGCATATTCCCGGTTCTATTAACATGGATTTAAAAAGTCTGAACGCTATAACTGAAACCGGAGATAAAAGCAAAAATTACTTCTTTTACTGCAAGAAGGGGCTTAACAGTGCGTATGCATCATCAATTATGATTTCGAAAGGATTCAGTTCTTTTTACTCCACAGAAAAGGATTTAAAAAAGGCATATGCCCTGAATAATTGAATTTTATTTCAGTATTTTCCCTGTTGCAATCTGCCATAGATACAGGTCCAGTATCCCCGGTTCAAGTCCGTAAACAGACGCTATTGAGTTGAAAACTCTCTCTTTTTCCAGGTAATCTTTTCTTGTGGCAAGCTTAATATTATCGGTATAACCATAATCCTTCATTAATTTTAGTATGTGCTTGTCCAGTATTGCAAAATCAAATATGCCTATATTCCTTAGAAAGTGTGAAGCTTCTTTATACCCTACACCTTTTATATTATTTACCAGATATTCCCTCAGCGAAAAGTGATCCATCCCTGCAATGAGTTTTTTAATGTTTTTCCTTACCGGCCTGGCATCCACAATATATGATGCCCTCTTATTGTAAAATCTATATTTTGCAGCCTTTAACTCATCTCTCAATTTTTCCTCCGGGTAGTCTATGAAACCGTTCATTATGGTTCTCTGGGTTCTTATTCCCATTTCAGCTGAGGTGTTTGCGGTGAGTATGCAGAAGCATAGCTCCATGAACAATGAATCATTTCTGGATTTTCCCATGTTGATAAAATCTATGACCCTCTCATTGATCTTTTTACCAAAAACAATTTTTGATTCCATTATTTTAATGGACAGTTCATCTTCTTTAATCATAAAAATGAAAAATATTTTTAATCCTTTTTGAAGGCTTCGTATGTTCTTTTGGCTCTCTCAAGTCTCTTTTCCACGACCTTCCAGTCAACATTCTTCATGAATGCATCCAGGTATGGAGCCCTCTTGGCACCGTAGTCTGTGTAGTAAGCATGTTCGTACACATCCAGAGGAAGTATCATAAGCGCATTCCATATTGCTGATGCATTGTGTATATCCGCACCAAGCACTCTCAGTTTTCCTGTGTTAAGATCAAACACAAGATGTGCCCATCCCCTGAATGCTGTTCCGACTGCCTTGAAAAGGGCAACAAAGTTTTCATAGCTTCCAAAGTCTTTCTCTATAGCTGATTTAACTGATTCCGGCATTGCTACATGGTCCTTGTTTAATGACTCGAAATAGTATTCATGAAGCATTGATCCGTCATAATTGAATGTCTCTTCCAGCTTCATTTCCCTGAGGTCACTGTAATTCTGGTTGGCTTTGGTCAGATCAACGCTGGGCAATTTTGACCATATTTCGTTGAGTTTTGCCACATATCCCTTATAATGGAAATCAAAGTGGTAGTCTATCTGCTTGTCTGATATGCCGTCCAATCCTCTAGGTCTTGCATTTTCCTTTACTTCCCATGTTTCTGTAGCCATATTTATCATATTGATATTAGCTTATCATTTAAAAATTTATTGAAATTCCTGCAGCTTAAAAGTGGTATCTTCCTCTCTCCAAAGATGGTGCTTCCCATTTAAGAGTTAAATTAATACAGGGATGTGTATAGATTTAATCATTGAATTTAACAAAAATTAATAATCCCATCATGATACTGCAGGCATGATTCCTGTTGTATTGATCGGTGGCATCCCTGGTGTTGGCAAGACCAGTATTTCTGGATACATAGGTAGGGAGTTCAATATCAATATCGTGCTGTCAGGGGACTATCTGAGGGAGTTTCTGAGGCCATATGCGGATAGCGGGCTTATGGAAGTAAGTGTTTACAGTGCATATTCCGCATTCGGGGAAAAAAACAATGAAAATATAATAAAGGGTTACATAGAACAGTCAAAATACATGTATCCAGGAATTAATGCAATATTCAGGAGAGCATTAAGAAACGGTGAGCCACTTATACTGGAGACACTTTATTTCATCCCAGAAATGCTTGATGAAGATATTAGAGATAAAATAATAAAGATATATATACACATTTCAGACAACGATTTGCATAGTACAAGATTAAAGGAACGGATAAACTATACGCATTTGAATTCTCCCGGAGAAAGACTTGTTGAGCAACTTCCAGTCTACAGAGTAATGGAAAAATATTCTATGGGTAGGTCTGGCAGCGATGTTTTGATTATAGATAACAAAAATTTTCATGAAACTGAAATTTCAATAAAAGAATATATAAAATCCCTTATTGGGATGAAAGGGCATTATTGATATCATCCAGAATTTTTTCAGGTTCCTCTATGCCCACTGACAGCCTTATAAAGTGGTCATCCACTTCCAGTATCTTCAGTTCATCAGGTGTTAGAGACCTGTGGGACATTGTTTTGGGTATGGACACTATGCTGTCAACCCCGCCCATAGTATTGGCAGGGATTACCTGTTTCAATTTCCCTATAAATTTCATGGCTTCCATACCAATCTCAAAGCACACTATCCCGGAATAGCCTTTCATATATTTAACGACGGTATCGTGATCCCGGTGTTCTGCAAGCCCCGGGTAGATAACCCTCTTTATGTATTTATTGCCTTCAAGCTCTCTGGCAATTTTCATTGCATTTGAATTTATTTTTTCCATTCGTATATCAAGGGTTTTCATGCCCGCCTCTGTGAGAAATGCAGAGTTTGGATCAAGTGTAGTTCCAAGCGTTCTTCTCATTGTATCTATTTTTTCCATTAAATCCTTCCTTCCTGCGGCAAGACCGGAAATAACATTATTGTGGCCCGCAATAAACTTTGATGAGCTATGTATAACTATGTCTGCACCCAGTTTAACCGATTTAATATTATAAGGAGTAGGAACAGTGGAATCAACAATAAGCAGTGAACCGACCTCATTGCAGCGTTCGGATATAGCTTTTATATCATTTACCCTTAATATTGGATTTGTAACGCTTTCAATAAAAACAATTTTTGTATCCTTCTTTATAGAACTTAAAATATTCTCTGTTCCTGGTAAGGACACATCTGCCCGTACACCCCATCTCCCCATGAATTCTTTTATGAAATGGTATGATCTGGCAAATGTGTCAAGGTGGGTAAGTATTCTATCGCCAGGTCCAGAAAGTGCCAGCAACGTTGTTGTTATGGCCCCCATGCCTGATGAAAATACATTATAATCCTCGGATCCTTCTATACGCATTATCTCCTTTCCCAGATTTTCCACGGTAGGGTTATACTCTCTGGTATACCGGTATTTTTCACCCTCCGGGACAATATATGAGCTTGTCTGGTATATTGGAAATGTAACAGGTTTTGCATATATATTTTTAATACCATCATTAATCATTATAATCCTCCAGAATTGTTGTTTCCCTAATATCATATCTTAAATTATACGAATCCATTATTTTCCTTGCATTGGATAAAATTTCATCTATTTTTGTATTTTCATCAGTAAATATCAGGACAGAGGGCCCAGCACCGCTAACGCATGTTGATATGGCATTTCCATCAATGGCCTTATTTCTTATGTCCCTATAAAACGGGAACAGGGATTCCCTGGACCTTTCAACTATGTCATCCATCATACCTTCACGTATGGCATCCCGGTCGCCCTTCATGAATCCGTAAAGCATGGTAGAAATCCTGGACGCATGCAAAACATGATCGGCCATGCTGATTTTATCTGGAACCATTGACCTTGCCTGCTGCGTTTTTTTCTTTATGCTCGACTCCGGTATTATGAGAAGTAGTTTCATATCATAATTTATCTTTATTTTCCTTACCCTAACCGGGGAGGCTGAACTTATAAGTGTCAGACCACCATATATGCCAGACGATACATTATCAGGATGTGCTGACCCACAGGCAGCTATTTCTCCGTACATAGAATAGTATACCATTTCATCAGGGGTCATATTCAGTTCAAGCAATTCGTTCACCGCCTTTACTGCAGCAGATGAAGATGCCCCGCTGCTCCCCAGCCCAAGCCCGATAGGAACACCCTTTGTAATTTTTATTTCAAGTCCTTCATTGATGCCCATGTCTTCCATGACCTTCGACACCCCAAGCCCAGCAGAATTGTTTTCAGGGTCCTGGGGCGTGGAATCTGATATGATCTTTATGCCCGCTTTTCCTGTTTTTTTTACCGTTACAGAATCAAAAAATGCCATATGAGCTAATGATAATATGTCATAACCCGGCCCGAGATTTGCCGATGAAGAATAACTGCGCTTTGTAACTTCCATAATAATAGCATGGATTCATAAAATAAATTAATTATCTAATGTAATATGACTCCAGGTAATAAAGATATAATTCGCCCATCATCCTTTGCTTTCACTCCATAATAAAGGCATATCAATATTTTAAAATACTATTTAGTAAATATAGGGACATGAAACCAAATGAAGGAATTACACTCAGAGTTGCTGAGGCAAATGCAGTCGATCCTGGTATGGCCAGAGTGAGACTTGATGAAATATCCCGATTAGATCTTGATGTTGAAATAGGAGACGTGGTATCCATCGAAAAGGTGAGATCAACTGTAGGCAGGGTATTCCGGTCCAGACCAGAGGATGAAAATAAGGGCATTGTGAGAATAGATAGTGTTATGAGAAATAACTGTGGCGCATCCATAGGTGACAAGGTAAAGGTAAAAAAGGTTGAGGTTGAAGAGGCAAAGAAGGTTATCCTGGCGCCCATTATAAGGAAGGACCAGAAACTAAGGTTCGGGGAGGGCATAGATGATTTTGTTCAGAAGGCTTTAATCAGAAGGCCATTGATAGAACAGGATAGCATTAGCGTTCCTGGGCTGACCCTTGCAGGGCACACAGGCCTCCTGTTCAAGGTAATTAAAACAATTCCGAGCAAGATACCTGTGGAGGTCGGCGAGGAAACCCGCGTTGAAATAAGGGAGGATCCCGCATCTGAAGTCCTTGAGGAAGTTACCAAGGTCAGTTATGAAGATATAGGCGGACTTTCTGATCAGCTTGGCAAAATAAGGGAAATCATAGAGCTTCCATTAAAACATCCTGAGCTGTTCGAGAGGCTCGGAATAACTCCACCCAAGGGTGTACTGCTCAATGGGCCACCGGGAACAGGAAAAACACTCATAGCAAAGGCTGTGGCAAATGAGAGCGGCGCCAATTTTTATGCAATAAACGGTCCGGAAATAATGAGCAAATATTACGGGCAGAGCGAGCAGAAACTCAGAGAAATATTCCAGAAGGCAGATGAATCTGAGCCATCCATAATATTCATCGATGAAATAGATTCCATTGCACCGAAAAGAGAGGATGTTCAGGGAGAAGTTGAAAGAAGGGTTGTTGCCCAGCTTTTGACATTAATGGATGGTTTGAAAGATCGTGGACACGTTATAGTAATAGGGGCAACAAACAGGCTTGATGCTGTTGACCCGGCCCTGAGGAGGCCCGGGAGATTTGACAGGGAAATAGTAATAGGTGTTCCAGACAAGAAGGGAAGGATGGAGATATTAACCATTCACACAAGAGGAATGCCACTGGGAATGGATGATGAAAAGCAGAGTGAATTTTTCAGCAGAATAGCTGATATAACATACGGTTTCGTGGGGGCTGACCTTGCGGCACTTACCAGAGAATCGGCCATGAACGCATTGAGGCGTTATCTTCCAGAAATCGACCTTGATAAGCCCATTCCAACAGACGTACTGGAAAAAATGATCGTAACAGAGGATGATTTCATGGAGGCACTGAAAACCATTGAACCCAGCAGCTTAAGAGAGGTTACAGTTGAGGTTCCAAACATAAAGTGGTCAGATATAGGTGGCCTTGAATCAGTAAAATCAGAACTTAGGGAGGCAGTTGAACTTCCATTGCTGAAACCTGATGTATTTAAAAGGCTGGGAATCAGGGCACCAAAAGGATTCCTTCTTTACGGGCCGCCAGGAACAGGAAAAACACTTCTGGCAAAAGCAGTTGCCAATGAAAGCAATGCAAACTTTATATCTGTAAAGGGCCCGGAGGTACTTTCAAAATGGGTTGGAGAAAGTGAGAAGGCCGTTAGGGAAATATTCAAGAAGGCAAAGCAGGTTTCACCTGCTATAATATTCATGGATGAAATAGATTCAATAGCACCCAGAAGAGGGGCTTCCATGGATTCGGGTGTTACAGAGAGAATTGTTAACCAGCTCCTGACCTCCATGGATGGAATTGAGGTCCTGAACGGTGTCGTGGTCATAGCTGCAACAAACCGTCCCGATATAATAGACCCAGCACTGCTAAGGGCTGGCAGATTTGATAAAATTATATACATACCGCCACCAGAGGAGGAGGGAAGATTGAAAATACTGGAGGTGCACACAAAGAATATGCCTCTTGCAAAAGATGTAAATCTTCAGGATATAGCTAGAAGAACGGAAGGTTATGTGGGTGCTGATCTGGAAAACCTTTGCAGGGAAGCAGGCATGATGGCATACCGTGAAAATTCTGATGCTACAGAGGTTAATCAGGATGCATTTTTGAAGGCAATGAAATCTATAAGGCCATCCATAGATAAAAATGTGGTAAAATTCTATAATGACCTGGCAGCCACAATGGGAAGGGATATAAGCGAGAAAAAGAAAACAGAGGACATGGGCTTATATCAGTAATCAATTTTTTATAAAAATATAACTACCAGAACCTATTTTTTCATCAGAAAGTTTCCTCAATTCTATTTTATCATCCTTTCTGAACCCCAGCACTATTTTATTGTCCTTTTCCATGGAGGATACAAATTCTCTGTATGTCTTATTTGTATATCCCTCATCGATCTCTTCCTCACCTATATTATTCCCTGCTAGAAGTTCGTTTATGAACTGCGGAATCCCCGGTATCATTATGGATGAATATATAAGCATGGACGACACATCTCCCTTTATTACAATATCGTCCATAAAGCCTGAAGCATGTATACGGCTATCCGGATTCAGAATCTCCCCTATTATCCGAATTCCCGAATTCAATTTCCTTATTATCATGGCCGATAAAATTGTTTCAGCATCCATGGCCATCTGATCCCTGTCCTCCTCCCTGGAAAATATAATTACAGAGGATGCTTTTTTTATTCCTGCCTTTACAAGGTCATTTTCCCTTAAAAAACTGCCCTTGACGAAGGTATATTCATTATCGCCTTTAACCTCATTTTCATTAAGGATCACTATGTCTATACCATCATTCTTGATTTTATCAAGAACCTTCTTTGTGCTTTCATTATAGTTGCACAGAATTATATGCTTTTTTTCAGTGGCCATTCTATCACCCAGTTTTGAAGACAATCTTATATCTATGAGCATGCTGGTTATCCCTGCTGTAAGATATCCGAGGGAACCTATGCCCACTACCATTATAATCATTCCATTTGTCCTTCCTAAAAGTCCATAAACAGGCGTATCGCCGTAACCCACAGTTGTTATTGTCTGCATGGTCCACCACAAACTGGTGAATAAGGAATGGATGCCGCTTGACGGTACTGGATTTTCAATATAAAACTCGCTGAATACAGAATAAATTATAACTGCTATGGATAAAACAGAAGCCTTTATGATATGGTTTCTCGAATACTTCCTAAATTTTTTGAAAAAGAGGAAGAACGGGTTCACCCTCTTTTATGGCAAATTTATATTTATTATTTTTTGAAATATCTTATTGCTGCCTCTTTTTAAAGCCTCATATGCCTATTACATGCTGATCTGATTTTCTGGGACATATCTAAGAATGCCTGCAACTCCACCGAAAGCCGTTTTCAACAGCCTCCCCTCGTCACTGTCCTCTGATACCATCTCGACTTTTGTTCCCGCCTCTTCAGCCATTTTATAAAGGTCTTCTATGAAATCATCCTCTCTCTCAAAGTTCATGGGAGTGCCATCATTATCGCATACCGGCTGTTCAGTAGGTTCAGATGTAAATGTTTTTTCCATATTGCATGTGGGGCATCGGTAAAAGTATTTTCTTTTCCTTATGCTATCCGATACTATAAGCAGCTCAAGGTTCTTCATTTTCAGGGCATTCACTATTGCCTCCTCACCATATACACCGAGGCCGCCGTCAGATTTCTTTATTTCCCTTAGAAATCTATTTATTATGTCCTTTTCACGTGTAATACGCATGTCTTTGATTGATTCCGATGCCTTTTCTACAAGCTCTCGCAGTCCTGATTCATCGGTGTATCCTATATCGAAGAGATCCTTTATTTTTTCCTTCACTTCATTTCTGAGGTAATCCTTTTCAATGAAATATTCTTTGGTTGCCCCAGGACCCCCAACAAATATGGTGATTATATCCTTTATCACCGGCATGAAGGTGCTGTTTGCTATATCGCCCATTTTTTTGAAGAACTCATTTGCTGCAATTTCTATAAGCCTCTCAAACCTTCGCGATGACTGCCCTCCCTGCCTGTGCTTGCTTGGCACCAGAGAATACTCGTAATCCACGACCTCAATTTTTGTGCCCTTTAAGAATCCTATTGTTGACTCCTTTCGGTCTATTACAATAAGGCCATACAGTTCCTTTTCCCTGAGCTGATCTGTGAGCTGCTCCAGGTGAAAGCTAGAATCACACTTATAAAGAAAAGTCTGGATAGGCTGTGGCGGTTCTATAATCTTTGTGTACATCTCTGTCTGGTCCCCTCGTGTTGCAACATGCCCCACAAAGAATACCAGGCCATGTTCAGGTGGCTGTTTATAGTACTTTAATCTGGACATTATTGATTCTATTGCACCGAGTACATTTTTCCTGGTGGTTTTTGATTTTATGTTTGAAGATGTAGAGAATTCCTCCCTTAAATACTGTACAACATCCGAAATCTGCTTGTCGGGAGGAATATAAAGTGATATTAATTCCGTTCCACGCCCATGAAGTTCAGACAGTTCCTCCATGGCTTTTCTAAATTCATAGCGTTTATAATCCTCGTCGTCCATTATAGAAAATTTTATAATAATATTTAACCTTAATGAAATCAAATGAATAGTGTTGTTATATCACTTGGCGGATCAATAATATCAAAGGACAGGCTTAATCTGGAATTAATGGAAAAATTTTCTGAAACAATGAAGCTTATTTCCACATACGATAAATTCGGGATAGTTGTGGGCGGCGGGAAGCTCGCAAGAACATACATATCTGATTTAAAAAAATATAATGTCAACGACAACATACTAGATGAGATAGGCATAAATGCAACCAGAATAAATGCACTTGCCATGACAACCTTTTTTGATGATGTAAATTCAAAAATCCCCACAACAATCAACGATGCTGCAGAGATGATACATAATTACAGATATGTTGTCATGGGAGGCACAGAACCCGGGCATACAACAGATACGGTGTCAACCCTCCTTGCAGAGAGAATAGGATCAAAAATACTTATAAATGCAACCTCTGTTGATGGAGTATACTCGGCGGACCCAAAGACAGACCCTGATGCGATAAAATATTCAGAATTATCATATAATGATGCCATTTCCCTTTCCATACAGAACTCAACTGGAGCCGGAACAAACGTTTTTATGGATATAACATCCCTGACAATAGCCAAAAGGGCAGGAATAAAAATATTCGTGGTAAATGGTTTCAACTTAAACGAGTATAAAAATATTCTTTATAATAAAAAATGTGACGGGACTCTCATTCACTGATTATCCCCGTATCTCTTTATTAGATACAACATAGGTCAAGATGAGCATGAACACACTCAATCCCAAGAGTCCTAACATGTAGATAAGTACAGTATGTGCCTGGCTTGCATTGAGGGTTCCATTTATCAGGACCATTCTTATAGACTGTGCTGACCAGGATACCGGATTATACCTCGCTACATGTTCAAGCCATCCTGCCATTAAATCCGGTGGAAATATTGCAAAGCTTGCGAACATGAGAGGTAAATTAATCAGGTTGACGATTCCGAAAATAGATTCCATTTTTGTGGTACGAACTGCAATAATGCTGAAAAGCGATGAAAATATGAATGAAATCATCAGAACCGCAGAAATTAGAACCACTATGTCAAGTGCGTCTATACCATGTTGCAGTTTAAGTCCATCAGGGATAAGAAATGCTACAACAAACAGGATAACAATCTGCACAAGTATCCTGGCTACTGATGAAAGTATCCTTGAAAAAACTATGGATGCCCTGTTTATGGGGGCAATAAGAAATCTCTGAAGTATTCCCAGTCTTCTGTCCCATATTATGTTGACACCGGAGAACATGCCGGTGAAAAGTCCGATTATTGTCAGTATTCCACCCATGAGATATGTAATATAATCCGGCGCCCCTTCAAAGAAGTTAACTGAGGCACCCAGCCCCCCAAATTTAGCAATATCAAAGGCACTGCCGAATAGTACAATCCAGAATATAGGCTGTATGACCCCCACAATAGCCGAAACAGGATTCCTGTACCATCTTTTTAAATCCCTTACAGTAAGGGGAATCAAACCACCCATTTTTATCTCCTCCCCATCATTAATTTAGCATAGTCCACATTGCCCGACTCGGAGTCAATGTTCCTCCCAGTATACTCTATGAACACCTCATCCAGCGAGGGCTTTCTTATGTTGATCGATTCTGGTGAGATGTTATGTTCCGAGAGGAATTTCATCAGTTTAGGAAGCACCTCATCTGAATTATTGACCTTCATCCTTGTATCTCCAGTTTCCATGCGTTTTATTTCTATGGCCTCCGGAAAACCCTGAAGCACTTCATACTCCTTATCAGATTTAACCCTCATTGTAATTATATCTCCCTTTAGGCTCTTCTTTAACTCATCAAATGTTCCGGATATCACAATTTTTCCATGATCGATAATTGAAAGCTCATTTGCCAGCGCATCAACCTCATCCAGATAGTGTGAGGTAAGTATTATGGTAATCCCAAATTCTTTCTGGACTGTCCTTATATACTTCCATAGATGTTCTCTCGTAGTTACGTCAAGCCCTAGGGTAGGCTCATCGAGAAACAGGACTTCCGGGGTATTCATTAACCCGCATGCAAGCTCCAGTCTTTTTCTCATGCCACCTGAATAATTATCAGCATGTCTATCCCTGACATCGTAAAGATCCACCATATGAAGAAGTACATCTATCCTTTCAAGTGCCTCTTTCTTTGGTATGTCATAGAGATCTGCGATAAGTTTCAGGTTTTCCCTTCCGCTTAAATCCCCATCAGTGGTGAGGTCCTGTGGGACAACTCCTGTTATCCTCCTGATTTTCATTGAATCATCATTAAGGTCTAATCCTGCTATTTTTGCAGAACCTGATGTTGGTTTCAGGCTCCCGGTAAGCATTTTTATAAGTGTTGATTTCCCTGCCCCATTCTGTCCCAGCAACCCGTATATTTCGCCTTTTTTAATTTTAAGGCTAACAGCATCCACTGCCTTAATCTTGCCGTTAAATACTTTTGTTAATTTATCTATCTCAATACTGTATTCCATTTTCAGTTCATCCCCTTTTCCTGACTTTCTCAGCAATATTGCCTATCTGTTCTATTATTTCATCCTGGTGCGATTTTATATATTCCTTGTCAGCCTCTTTGATGCTGTTGATCAAATCCTTTATGGCTTTTCTCAGGTTTCTGAAAAAGAGCTTGTTATCCATAAAATTTGATGTGAGAATATCATAGTTTTCCTGGTTATCTTTGCGGTATTCCTTCCCTGCCTCCGTTATTATAAACCCCTCCGGTGTTTTTTTTATGAATCCTGCCTTGAGCAGGCGATCTATAGCCGGGTAAATCATACCGGTGCTCGGTTTATAATCCATTTGAAATTTTAAAATAATGCCCTTAATTATTCTGTACGGTTTTTTAGGTTCCGTGGAGACCTGCTCCAGTATTAGCATATCAGATAGATGGTATTTCATCGCACTAATAATACATATATTGTATTTATATATATCTTTTTAAAAAAAGATATTATTTGATAAATAATAAATCTTTTTCAGTCCTTGACAATTTCGGTATTGTATCATCAAGCTGTGAAACAAGGGAATCCCTCGTATGTTCATCACGTTTATTCATGAGCCGCATTGCATTTCCGATGGCAACGTGGTAGCCATAAAAAACCTTTAAATTTTCATATTTGTCTGTAAGTAGCCCCCTTATTTTTGAAGATTGCATGACTCCTCCAATGCATCCGGTGTTAACAGGAACATCAAATTTTGTTTTCATGCCATCTATCATAATTTCTATTTCCCCTGCTGCTAGTTCCAGAACTTCATTTGAAATTCGATCCCCTTCTGATGCAGCCCTGTCAACTATCATTGCCAGTGATGCCATAATCCTCTTATTGAAATGCGATTCCATATCAGCAACAAGGTCACGTAGTGGTAATTTAAAGTAATCCTCAAATTTTTGAATAAGTGTGGTTTTTTCAATGAAGCCATCATAGCTCTTTTCTGCCATTTCCAGGCCCTTTCTGGCAATCCAGTACCCTGAAGCAGCATCATCAGTTAGGTAGCTCCATCCCCCAACCCTGTGCAGCACCCCATCTTTAATATATGCGCCAACAGACCCGGTGCCTACTGCAGTTACTATTCCATCATTGCCCATTGTGATTAGATATGCAGCAGCCTCCCCATCGTTTGTTATTACAGGATTTGCAGGCGAAAGTTTGTCTATAGACTCTATTATGGAATTGATTTCTGCCGTCGCAGCTATGGAATCCCCGTATCCAGCTATCCCGTAAATGGAATCAGAAATCTGAACCATTCCTGCCATCTTTTCTGCATTTTTTATGGCCTTGAGTATATTTTTTCTGGAGGTAACAGCAGTAACACTCCTTACATTGCTGGGTCCTGAAACTCCGGTCCCTATTAATTTTCCAGAATCTTCATCAACTATTATTGCGGCCGTCTTAGTGCCTCCTCCGTCCACTGCCAGTATCATGGTTCATGTAATAATAACTGGTTAAAATTCTTTTTCTAGAATCAGAATACTGTATTATACGAAATTAGTAAAAATAATACGAAAATTTTATTTATTTGTTTTTAATATACTTTTGATAAAATGACTGTAAAGGCAGGGATACTGGATTCAACATTAAGAGAAGGGGAGCAAACCCCTGGTGTGCTTTTCAACAGAAGGCAGAGGGTGGAAATTGCAAGAATGCTTTCAGATGCTAAAGTGGCCATGATAGAGGCGGGGCATCCACTGGTGTCAGAGGATATATACTCTGCAATAAAGGAGATCATGGATTTGAAAGCATCCGGTATTATTAAATCGGAAATAATCGCGCACAGCAGGGCTGTGGCTTCAGACGTCGATTCAGCGGCTTCATTGAACGTGGACAGAATTGCAATTTTTTACGGGGTTAGTGACATGCATTTACGCTACAAAACGCATAAAAGCAAGACTGAGGCCATGGACATTATCTATGATTCAATAAGCTATGCAGCCTCCACAGGTATTCCTGTAAGGTTTACAGCAGAGGATGCATCCAGAACAGATATCAATTTTCTCAGGAACGTTATAAAAACTGCTGTGGAGGCAGGTGCTGACAGGGTGTCAATTGCAGATACACTGGGGATTCTTACCCCGGAGAAAACAAGATTCATTTTCAATAACATCTCTGATATAAATGGCGTTGAATACGATTTCCACGGGCATAATGACATGGGAATAGCCCCTGCAAACGGTCTTGCAGCGCTGGAATCTGGCGCAAGCATAGTCCACACTACTGTCAATGGCCTTGGAGAGAGGGTAGGCATAATACCCACCCAGACCATGGCTGTCCTTATGAAATATCATATGAATATAGATGCGGCAAATCTGTTAATGATGAAAACTATCTCCAGGAGAGTTGAAGAGTACAGCGGCATAAAACTACCTCCAAATTATGCTATTACCGGCGACTACGCTTTTACCCACAAGTCAGGGGTACATGTGGATGGAATAATCAGCAATGCCAGCACATACGAATTTATGGACCCGGCGATGCTGGGCATGCAGCGTTCCTTTACAATTGATAAATATTCAGGAAAACACGCACTTCGTGAAAAACTCATGGCAATGGGCATTAATCTGGATGATAGTGGGCTATCAAAAATTCTGGCCCAAATAAAGAACAACAACATGGTTTATTCGGATGAGGACCTTAAATCAATTATAAGCTCATTAAACACACAATGAAATAATTTTCTGGCTTATAAATCTCCACCTGCCAGACGCATCATTTGACCTTCTAAGGACAGAAATTACACAGTGCCACATTATATCTCTGTCATGTGATAATTATTACCTATGAATCTAACGTTTTACTTCATGACTCATGGGATTGGGTCTCCCAGCATTAATGTCAGATAAAGTGATAACAGGGTCATAAAAAGCACGGGGACGGCCAGTATAAACCCGGTTTTCATGTAATATGCCACGGAAATTTTGATTGCATTTTTTCTTTCCAGAGTATAAATCCACAGTAGCGTTGCCAGTGAACCGATTGGGGTAAATTTTGGGCCAATATCATTTCCTATAATGTTTGCGTACATAAGAGCCCCGGGGTGCACAAGGCCAGATATCGCTATATCCCCGATCATAACAGATGGCAAATTATTCATGAAGGCGGCATTTAATGCAAAGAAAAATCCACTGAAAATTACCGGCAGGGGCCCAGGAAACATGGTAAAGTAATTCAGTATGCTAATATATATCGCATCAAGACCATTATTGCTCACACCGAATACTATTATATACATTCCCAGTGAGAAGAACACAACCTGCCAGGGCGCAATTTTGATCACATGATTCGCATCAATTTTTCCACCCGTTCTTGCAAGCACATAAAAAAACACGGCAAATGG
This sequence comes from Thermoplasmata archaeon, assembly GCA_021846695.1. Next base: position 14,269 of record JAJZWN010000007.1, on the reverse strand, counting down.
AATTGCTATAAATGAAATTGGTACATCAACGAATCCTGAAATGAAATACAGGATCATAAGCAATATTATAAGCGGAAAAGCAAGAATAAATATCCGCCTATCCTTTATAAAAGATGACGGGTCAAAGTTCATGTCAATATGGAAATCCTTAACTATGGTTTTTCTGTAATACAGGTAGAGAACCAGTATGCTTGCAGCAATAGAAACGGCATCAGGGATCAGCATGATTTCTGTGTATCTTGAAAATGTAATGTGGAAGTAGCCTGCAGTAACAAGATTTACAAGGTTGCTCACTATAAATGGAATGCTGGATGTGTCTGCAATGAAGCCTGTTGCCATTATGAAGGGCAGGATCCTGTCTCTTGGGGTGCCTGATCTGTAGAGTATAGAATAGACAATAGGTGTAAGTATAAGCGCTGTCCCATCATTAGCAAAAACGGCGGATATAAGTGACCCAAGAAGTATTATCAGGATGAAGAGCTTTTTTCCACCTCCCCTGGAATATACTGCGATTTTGTATGCTATGTATTCAAAAAATCCTGCCTCATCAAGTATGAGTGAGATAATAATTACGGCTATGAATGTGAATGTTGCATTCCACACTATATCCCACACCTGTATTATATCGCTTATTGTTGAAATACCCAGAACCAGTGTGATGGCGGCACCGGCCATTGCGGAATATCCTATTCCTATATTTCTGGGTTTGATGAGAACCATCAGAAGTGTAACTGCAAAAATAAGCAGGGAAAGGTAAAATAATAATGTCATTAATCATTCTCTTTACATTCAACGCAGTTGCAAACGTAGTCAATTTTACTCCCGGCAGCTTCAACCACCGAAATAACCTCTTTTAAGGAATCACTGGCCAGTGAATATATTATATTTTTTCCAGATCGGTAACTTACTGTTAAACCGTTTTCCCTAAGTTCCTTAAGTTTATGGGAAATAAGCGGTTGATCTATACCTGTTTTTTCAACTATTTCCCCAACCGCCATGTTTTTTACGGATAGCATCTTTAATATTTTAAGCCTCAACTCATCTGAAAGCATTTTATAAATATTCAGGTCTGTGATTTTTTCCATTCAATACAAAATTAAAATTATATATAAATAATTATTCATATGTAAAAATTAACATATAGAATAAATATATAATTATGATAACAGATATATGAAACTTCTTGTGATATCTGATGTGCATGGAAACTTTGATGCCCTGGAAGCACTGGTGGGTAATGAAAATTACGATAAAATGGTTTTCCTGGGGGATGCTGTTGATTACGGTCCGGAACCGGAAAAGGTTCTAGATTTCCTGAAAAGCAACAGTGATGTAAATATAATGGGAAATCATGATAATGCAGTTATTACAGGGGCTTCATGCAACTGTTCTTTCGATATGCTGGAGTTGAGCGATTATACTAGAGAAAACATAAGCATGAAACTTCTGGGTAAAACTGATATGGATTTCTTGAAAACATTTCACCTTAATTATGAACTGGATACAGGAAATGGCCTGGCATATCTGGTACATGCATCTCCATATAATAATCTGGACGGATATCTCTTTGCCAATGAGGCAGAAAGGGTTTTCAGGGATAAGCAGTTTTTTGATAAGTATAGATACATACTGGTTGGCCACACACATTTTATGATGGTTTACAGGAATAAAATAATAAACCCGGGCAGTGCCGGGCAGCCCAGGGATTTTTCAGGAAAGCCATCCTATGTGGTGATAGATACAGAAAATGAAACAATAGCCATGAGAAAATTTAATTACGATCATGAGAGGGTTCTGGCTAAACTGAAAGCACTGGTAAAGGACGAAAATATCTATAAAAAATTGAAAAGATATTATGTTTAACTCCTCTTTCCTGTAGCATATATTTATAAATGCGATTTAAATTATTGCCAATGAATTACGGTGCCCGTGCTGGTTTGGTGCATGCTGCCAGGGCTCTGTATGCCCTAAACTGGATGGACATGGCGCCTGCTCTTGTGTACATAAAAGCATATATGCACCTGACAGTTGTACAGCTGGGTACCCTCGTAACCGCATTTTACATAGGCATAGCGATTTTTCAGGTACTTGGTGGATACCTATCATCATACATTGGCGATAAAACTACATCCCTCATAGGACTTCTTTTTGTATCGGTTTTTGCCATTATATCAGGGCTTTCAAACAATTTTACAGAACTTATAATTTCAAGGTTTTTAGCAGGAATGTCTGCTGCACTTTTCTTCTCACCGGCACTCAGCCTCCTTGCATCAATCGTACCGGAAAACAAATATGCGTTCCATATAGGGATATATAATGGCGCGTTTAATGTGGGTGGTGGTATTGGCATAATAGGATGGGCAATACTTGACCAGTATATGGGATACAGGATTCCATTCATAATAGCAGGCATAGCCACCATGGCGCTTTTCGCTGTTCTTACAATCCTTTTCAGGGATATTAAAAATGTAAAAACAAACAAATCAGATATATTCACCAGTTTTAAGAAGGTATTCTCCAGCAGAACTATAATCCTTATCGCCTTCATAGGAATAGCAGCCATGGTCGCTGAAACCATAATAGGGCAGTTTTTTGTATATTACCTGGAATCCATAAATTATTCAGCAGACCTCGCCGGCGGGATATCTGCACTGTATCTCATTATTGGATTCTTCGGAGGCGTGGTAGGTGGTTACCATTTTTCCAGGACTAATCACAAAATAGGAACATTCATGGCTATAAATATAGTACTATCACTGTCCCTGATAGCAATAGGATTTTTACACAGCTATATACTTATCATAATACTGGCAATAGCCATAGGAATGATAACCGTCTATGGGATGTCCATTACATACACACTTGTTAGATATCTAGCCCGCAGGGACCTGGTTTCGTTAACCCTGTCATTTGTAAATACACTGCAGCTTCTGGTGGCAGTGACAGTGCCTGTTGTATTCACTGTCCTGTATTCAAATTATAATTATACAGTTTCATGGGTGGCCATGGGAATAATAGGCCTCATATTCCTGCCGTTGATATTCCTGGTCAGGGGGAACCTTATAAAGGCTGTTCCATCATAGAGGTTTACCGAGCAAACCCTTCGCCCGCAGTACGTTTATTATGCCCCCATTTTCAATGATTTCCATTAGAAATGGCGGTAGCCCCATGAAGGCAACTGACCTCTTATTAACCATATCTGTAATTTTACAATTTTCTAAATCCACAGTAATTGTATCGCCCTCATCCACGGCATCATGCACGCCACTGGCTTCAATAGCCATAATTCCGGTGTTCACAGCATTTCTCAGGAAAAGGCCATTGACTGATTCTGCAATAATGCAGGATATGCCAAGCTTCTTAAGATTATCAGCAGCCGGCCTGCTTGATCCTGTTCCAAAATTCTTACCCCCTATTATTATATCACCTGCCTCTACCAGAGTGGCCCAGCCTGGGCGATTTGCCTCCATGGCATGAAATGGTTTTTCGGCTTCTGGAAGTGTGTAGCATATCTGTGGATATATTAGGTCAGTGTTAATATCGTCTCCGAAAACCCAGGCTTTTCCTGTTATGTTATTCATTAAGATCACCTTTTATATATCCATAAAGAGCCGATATGGCAACTGTTCTGGCTGATGCAATGTATATGCTTGCCCTGCTGGACCCCATCCTTCCTTTAAAGTTCCTGGTTGTTGAGCTTATCACAGTATCACCATCACCCACAACTCCCATATGCCCTCCGAGGCATGCCCCGCAGGTCGGATTTGTTACAAGGCCATTTGCCTCGATAATTGTACTGAGATACCCGAGTCTTTCAGCCTCCATGTACACCTTTCTGGATGCCGGGGTAACTGTAAGGCGGACATTTCTGTTTATCTTTTTACCCCGCAGGACTTCGGCAACATCCCTTATGTCTGAAAGTCTTCCATTGGCACAGGAGCCGACCACAGCAACATCCACGTTTACCCTTCCCAGTTCAGAAACTGGTTTTACATTGTTTATGATACGATCTGGCATTGCCACCATTGGCTCAACAGATTCCATATCTATATGTATCTCATCAAAATATTCTGCATCACGATCTGGTGCTATTGCACGGTAATCCCCGACTCCTGCAGAATCCATATAATTCCTTAGAATATCATCCACAGGAAACACAGCAAATTCAGCACTGAGTTCAGCACACATTGTTGATATTGCACTTCTCTCATCCATTCCCAGTGTTTTTATTCCTGTACCCGCGAATTCTATATTCTTCCCAGGTATATCTCCTGTAACAGAGGCTATATGAAAAAACACATCTTTGGCCGACGATCCATTTCTTATGCTTCCACTTAGCTCTGCTTTTAATGTTTCTCCCACCATGAACCAGGTCTTTCCTGTTGCTATGATATTCATGAGCTCCGGGGTTCCAAGACCCCTTCCAAGGGTGTTGAACGCACCTGTTGCTATAGTATGCGAGTCTGTATTTGCAATAAGGCTTCCGGGTTTAAACCATCCGAGCTCACCCCCAAGCACATGTGAAATTCCTCCCCTTCCAGTATCAAAAAAATCCCTGATTCCCCACCTGGAAACAAGTTTCCTTAATCTATTCACCCTGTTTGCTATTTCTATACTGGGCGCAGGGACGTAATGGTCGAATACCAGGGATACCTTATCCGGATCAAATGGCCTTAAAGGGGGATTGTCCACAAATTCTGGGTGCAGTGCAGCCATGTCAACTATTATTGCTCTGTCGACCCCTACCGTGGCGATATCACCGGGGGAAATGGTTTTTACAGGCTCTGTTGAATGATTGAGCAGTATTTTTTCTACTATATTCATTGAATGCTCATACTGTTCTTTTATAAATTAATTACTATTTTAGTATTAAATTTACGAATTATGTATTGATTATATATAGATTTCTAATAGTATTTATTATAATAATTAATGCAAAACTATCTCCGTTATCCATATAAATTTTCAATAAATGCCGGGAAATATTGGGTTTTTGGAACCAGCCCGAACATATTGCCAGAACTTAACGGGCAACCGTTATATGCTGCAGTGTTAAATCCATCGGAAATCCATGGGAACTCTTACTAAACGTAATGATACCCAATGCCATTATTAATTCTAGCTTTTCATATATAAATAATAATATAAAGAATAACACATAAATATTAATGTCGAATTTCGTATTATATGTTAAACTTACATGTAAATAATTTAAATATATCCAAATCAGAATTCAATAAAATTCTGCCAGTATTTTCATATTCTATTGCCACATTCTTTTTGATGGATTTTGCGTTCTTCATAGAGGATATTGTAACAACCCTGCATTTTTCATACATAGAATCGTTCATACTTCTTGGAATACCCTTCATTGGAAGGATGGTGACACCCTTTATATACTCATATGCTGGTAGAATCGGGGTACCAAGACTGGCTTTACTTTCTATTACCATTATGGCCCTGATTTCATTCGGGATGGGATATGAAACAACATTTGCAGAACTATTTGCAAGCAGGTTCATGATAGGCGTATTTTTCGGTCTGGCAACATCAGCATCCATAGAGGTATCCTCCATAACCGCTGACAGGAAAGTAATAGGGCTGACAATGGGAGGATGGGCCATAGGGTGGCTTCTGGGTGCTATTTTTTTCATGCTACTCGGATCATGGGAACTGGTTTCAATAGCAGGAATTATTTTCGCCCCGGCACTGTTATTTTCCAGAAAGCATAATGTAATATCACCCATGTTGCAGAAGTTCCATTTTAATTTTTCATTAAAAGTATTCATTATATTTCTTCTCGGATTTACACCTGCATATGTACTGGAAATAGTTCCATCATATCTGGGAACCTCATCATTTATTGAATCAATAGCTGCTTACTCTGTTGCTGTATTTGCATACCTGCTCCTGCCGGCAATGATGACCCGTTTTTCATTGAAAAAAACACTGTTCTCATCGCTGATAATAGTGGGTATAAGCGGGGTACTATTCTTCGCAACACTGAATCTGGCATTTGCCATAATATTCACCATGTTCGGCCTGGGTGTCAATTCCCTGCTTCCAATTATAAGCAGAAACCTCAATGTTGAGGCGGATAAGATTGGCCCAAGCATGAATTTTTCTGCAGTAGCAGGATTTATATTCCCTGTATTTTTACCACTTGGAAATGAAGCATTGAATGCTGCAGTTGCTGTTTTTATAGCAGCCATATTCCTGTTAATTTTTGTGGCAATAGAATTCGGAAAGCACGGTTCCAGAAATATAAATTTAAAAAGACTATTCGCCAACCATTGAAATTAATATTTGATTTATTTTTTTCATATGTAAAAATATAATCATATTTTTATATTATCTATGTTGTACGGATCATCCGCTGCATATGGATTCTTTGGCTTCTGTTTTTTTATCGCCCCATAGATCATTACAATAAATCCAACTATACCTATAAAACCCCCTCCCAGGATAAGTGCAGCCATTGCATCAAACTGTGACCCGGTTATATGGCCGTATTCAGGTAGCGTGGAAGTACTATTGAAGTATACATATTTGTATGTCCCCGGCTTTAAATCTATAAAAAGCTCCAGTCCAGCATCGGATTCACTGGCCTTCTGTTCTACTGAATTAAGTGTCGTTATATTTTTTACAGAGGCAAGGCTAGAATAATTCACCAGTCCCGAGTTTGATACAGCACCATCAACCATAACTATATAACCTGATTTCACGGTTATATTCCCGGATACATTTAATCCAGTTGCTCTAATCTCAGTGTAATGCGTACTGGATGAACTTTTAAATGAATCCTCAAAATATTCTGTTCCTCCTGCTGCCATGGCAATCCCTATGATAAGCATGGCGATACCGATTACCAGTATCTTTTTATTCATAAGATACATGAGCATTCATTTTTATTTAATACTTTTGAATTGAATAAAGGATCTTTGGTTAAACTTTAATTAGCAATATTGCTTAATGTATTATGAAAAAGGACGTTAATGAATATATAAGCAATATCATAAATTCTGGGCCCTCGGAGGAAATGTATTTTGAGGCCATACATGACGTATTCAAGGATTTAATCAAGGAGTATATACGGAAAAAGATAAATGAAGATGATGAACTGAAAAAGCAGATCACTGAAGTCCTTGAAGAATTCATGGAGGCAAAGGTAAAGGAGTATGATTCACTGGCCAAGATGGCAAAGGTAACTGCAAAGATAGGTATCATGAGTGCGCCATCAGGGGTCAAGCAGGAGGCATTGAACGACTTCATGGAGACATTCAAAAAAGAAATAGAGGAAATAATTAAAAGTACATTATGACTCTTTAAAGTCCTTTATGATCTGTGTTTTTGAATTCAGGTCAAAAAGTGTCATTATTGACGGATTCGGTGAGAAATTCATCATTTTCTGATAGTCTGTCTGGGACTGCCATGTGGAGGCGTTGATGTACCTTACACCCCTGTAATTTCCCTGTGAGAATGAGTGTATGTGCCCTGTTATAAATATATCAGGAACATCTTCAATAACGTGATAATCCCTTTTTGATGGTATTATTGGAGTTTTTCCTCCATATACTGGCGCCAGGTGCCTTCTCTTTAAGAGTTCCTCTATGGCAGATCCAACACTGGCATAACTGGCTCCAGGCACAAGCTCTATCATATCATTGAGTGACATCCCGTGGTATACAAGGACATTTTTATTCTCAAGGACAAGATTGTATGGATTGGGCAGAAGTGTAACATTTGAATTAAAAAAACTCTTTATCTTCTCAGAAAACACAGGCTGTGGTTCTGCAAGTCTTACAATATCATGGTTCCCTGGCATTACAAATATATTAACGTCCTCAGGAACCATATTTACATATTCTGCCAGCTGCTGATACTGTTCATATGGATTTAATATTTCCAGGTCCCGATCCTGTCCAGGATACACACCTATACCATCCACAACATCACCGCTTAAGATTAGGTATTTCAGCCTGGATGCCTCTTCCCTTGATGCTTTTATCCATGAAATCATTTTCAGAAAATCATCTTTCCTGAATGTTTTGCTTCCAACATGTATGTCAGATAGAGATGCTACAAATACCGGGTCTTTCTTCTGTTCGTCTATCATTTTATATGGTATATCCGGTCTTATAATTTCATCTGCAAAGAGGACCGGTTCCTTTCCATTTGCGCTTACCGATCCTATAACACCGAGAACTTCATCCTCCAGCACCAGCTCATTATTCAATCCTTTTCCCTTCAAAAGGAAAACGGTTATGCTATCTTCCAGATCTTCCAGAAGCAGCTTTTTATGCCCATTTTTTGTGCTACCAACATCTGAGACCATACCAACGATCTTTACCTTTCCCTGGGACTTTTTTGCACTTTTTATAGTGTATGTCCCCCTCATCTCGGAAGACTGGGCAACAATTTTCCTCAGGCGCTGGTATCTATCCACGAACATTTCACGAAAATCCTCAACGGAGCTATGGGCCTTAATATCCGGTATATATACCTCAAAATCCATTTTTTTTCGTTCAGGCTGCCTTATTAATTTTAAAACATCATTTACTGTAAGAAAACCAGCGTCCAGGACCTCCTTTGTAACAAGATGTGGAAGCAATTCACCCATGCTTGAATCAAGTATTCTATCAAGGGCGTCCTTTGTCACCATGATTCCCTTCTCCTGAAAATACGCAAGTACGCTTCTACGGTCCTCAATCAAATCCATTGTATCATTAATGCATACTTCCATTAATTTTTATTGTTACGGTTTAATTGATTCGCCCCGTCCGATCTATGTCTAAAAAATATAAACGGAGTTTTAACTATTATTACACTAGATGAGCCATAATCTATAAACACACAGAATATTATATACAATTGCACGGTTATTTATACTTAATTTACTAGTAAATTATTTATTAATATTATTACAGAAATATATATATATCTAAGTGTTAACATTAATATGGACAAAAAAGTTATTATAGCATTTTCGTTTGCTACTATTGTGTTGATTGCCGGTTTATCGGGCCTAATATACTATAATCCAGAGGCTAGCGATAAAAATATAAAAACACCAAAATTAGAGTCTTACATAAATAAATACAATTTAAGAAATATAGAAAGCATTAGCCATAAAAGTACTTTTATGACTGAAACCCCTGCAATAAGTGGAACCACAACCACTAATAATACTGTAACTATGGATTATACATTTTACAGGGGCAGCAATAATGTAACTGGTCAACTTTTGCATGTTTATGTTAATGGTAAATTAGAGCACGAGTCATTATTGGTTAACAGCACGGGATTAAATGGAAATATTACCGTAGTACCATTATACTCTAAATCTGGAAATTATAATATTACAACATTAAGCAATAATATAAAAACTGGTAAGTCCGTAAATAATGACGTATATGTGGATTTACAGGCTAGATATTCATGGGGGCCTAATGGAAAAGCCCTTGCATTTACTCAGGATATGACTGAATTATTAATTGCCGTATTACTAGTTAGTATTGCAATTGCCGGACTAGCCACTATGGGGTTTTTGGCTGCTATACTAGCCATAGGTACAGCTGTTATAGGTCTTTATGATAGTTGGGGTGGAAATAATGGTGTGTTTTTCTTTGTAGCTCATTACTGGTATGGTAACTATGCATGGATAAACTCACCATATAATCAGGTTCCGAATGACCTAAAGGAATATGGCTCGGATACATTAACTATATACAATGGTGATTTACAATGAAAAGAAATAAAATACCATTAAAATATAGAATCATTTTTATTATCTTATTGATGCCTATGACGGTTATATCATTAGTGTCTCTACTCACTCCTTTCAATCTAATGTCCATTCCAGGGGTTACCTATTCCGGAGTTTTTTTTATAATCTGTGCAGAATTTGTTATGCTATATGGGATGCATAAAGGCAAAGTAAACAATAGATCACAATAAAAACTATTTCTACACTCTGAAGCGTGACTTATAATCATAAGAGAACTCTTATGCAACTTATCGTACTGCTATGTTGTGGCTCAAGCTATGGGATATAACGAAAACTGGAATATTCTATGCTCGGATGCAATAAATATACATAACAGATTACAGGATATCATATATACCGGTTATGAATAATCTTAAATAGTCTATAAGTCTTACTTTTCCATGTTTAAAGAAAAGTTTCAAAATTTAAAAGAAGGCTATACATTTGACGATGTTCTGCTGAAACCATTGCATTCCTCAATAGAACCCAAAAATGCAAATGTTTCCAGCACTTTTTCCCGGCATATCAAGGTTGGAATACCCATAATAAGTTCTCCAATGGATACAGTAACAGAAGATCCAATGGCAATAGCCATGGCACGCTACGGGGCCCTGGGAGTTATACACAGAAACATGTCGTCTAATGAACAGATAGAGATGATTAAAAAGGTTAAAAAAGAGGAGAGTATAGTAATACAGGATGTGTTTTCCATTGATCCGGAAACGCCTGTTAATGTCGCCAGGACCTTGATGAAAACTAAAAATATAGCCGGACTCCCGGTAGTTTCTTCAGGTAAACTTATTGGTATTCTGACTAAAAGAGATCTGGAATTCTCAGATTCTAATGGAGCAGTGAAGGATATAATGACAAAGGACGTTATCACTGCAGATCAGAATGTATCCATAGAGGATGCAAAATATATACTCTATAAGAACAGGGTTGAAAAACTTCCACTGGTAGATTCCCGTGGAAGATTAATGGGGTTAATCACTGCAAAGGATATCAAAACCCGTGAGCAGTTTCCCAATGCATCACGTGACGAACAGGGACAGTTAATGGTCGGTGCCGCCATAGGGGCGTATGATCTGGACAGGGCTGTAAACCTTGAAAAGGCAGGTTCAGATTTTCTGGTTATAGATACCGCACATGCCCATAACAGTAATGTCCTCACATCATTGAAGAAAATAAGGAAAGAAATCAGCATAGATATTGTTGCGGGCAATATAGCGACCGCAGAAGCAGCCGAGGATCTCATATCAATAGGCGTGGATGGACTACGTGTTGGAATTGGGCCCGGATCTATATGCACCACGAGAATAGTTGCAGGCGTAGGGGTACCACAGCTTACTGCAATATCAGACGTTGCTGACGTAGCCTCAGAATCAGGCATACCTGTCATAGCAGATGGTGGTATAAGGTATTCCGGTGATATGATCAAGGCACTGGCAGCTGGAGCATCCACTGTTATGCTCGGCTCCCTCCTGGCGGGTACAGAGGAAAGCCCCGGAACCGAAATGATTATCAACGGGAGAAAATACAAGGCATACCGTGGAATGGGATCAATAGGTGCAATTAAGGCAGGAAAGTCTGATAGATACGGCAAACTGGGCAGCAATGAATTCATAGCTGAAGGGGTTGAAGGTTCTGTGCCATACAGGGGGAAGGTATCAGAAAATCTGTTCCAGTTCATCGGGGGCATAAAGACCGGAATGGGATATCTGGGCGCAGCGAATATACAGGAACTAAGAGAAAAGGCAGTGTTTGTGAAAATTACCAACAACGGTCTCAAGGAAAGCCACCCACACGACATTAGAATTGTTTCAGAACCGCCAAATTATCAGAATTCCGGAATTTACTGACAATCTCATTTAAAATTTTTAAATTCTAATATTGTCACCGGAGATTTATATTTATTAACATCTTTTATGTAAACTATTTATAACTATGCGCATTTTAGATACATGGACCAGGAGGATATTATAAGGATACTCCAGAACCGCGAGATGACACAGGATCAAATAGCTGATGAAATAATTGGCAAGTACAGCACCGATGACAGGTCAAGGAAAGGCTATCTCAAGATTGGTGCACAGATACTTGTGGAAAATGAACTGGAATTCCTTCTGAATGAAATGGTGGAAAGCCATACACTGGGCATGAAGAGAATAAACAATGGTCTGCTGGAAAAGATATATTATCATATAATCTAAAAATTTCCATGGAATTCACATTGAATTAATTATTATATTTCCAGTACTTCAATATATTATAAAAGAATAAAGTATAATGGACGATACTTATATTGGAATAGAGGGTTATTCCACCACCACTCCAGGAATCAGGGCCGAAATTAAGTATGATCCAGAAAGTTTTATTGTAAACGAAATACCAATAGAGTTGCCACAAAAACGTGACGGGAAATATACTGTGCTGAAAATAAGGTTGACAAACTGGGATACCAATAAATTTCTGATGCATCTGGCGGATAGGTTACATATAAGCAATAAGCGCATAACCTATGCCGGAACAAAGGACAAACTGGGCATTACAACACAGTATTTCTGCATAAACCTGCCCGGGAACCAGGATATCAGGAACATATCAATAAGGGATGCTGAAATTTTATCCTGTTTCCGTACAGATCGCATGATTAAACTTGGAGACCTCATGGGTAATGAATTTATAATAGGGATGAAATCAGAGGGGGAAATTGAAGACAAAATAAATGATACAGTAAACCAAATTATGGGCAACAGGGGATTCCCGAATTTCTACGGGGTTCAGCGTTTTGGCAGTATAAGGGCTAACACTCACAGAATAGGTAAATTAATTTTACAGAATAAATATACCGAGGCTGTAAAACTCTATATATACGATCCTGAGTTTGATGTTGAGGATTATAGAAAGCATTTTGGAGAAACTGAAGATGCCGAACTTGCATTGAAGGAATTCCCGGAATATTTAACCTTTGAACGATCATTACTCGGGTATATTGCCCGCGAAAAAAAATATGATAATGCATTCAGTGTTTTCCCCAGAAATCTCTCAATGCTTTTTATACATGCATATCAGTCATATCTTTTTAATAAAATACTCAGCGCAAGGATGAAATTAACAGGCAGTATGTACAGTGTTATGGAGGGGGACCTGCTTTACTCCATTGATTCATACTGCAATCCTGATAAACGGGAATTAATAAGAGCCACAAAGTATAACATCCATAAGCTAAACAGGCTCTCAGAAGAGGGAAGGATAAGGACTGTTTTGCCTTTGATAGGCTATAATACGGAAATATCAGGCGGTGCTGAGGGAGAAATAGAATCAGATGTTATGGAATCAGAAATGATCTCAAAAAAGGATTTTGATATCTCATCCAGCCAAAAGCTTGGCTCCTCAGGGGATTACAGGGTAATGTCAGCCATCCCTATTGATTTCAGGGTTATGGAAAAAAATAGGGTTAGTTTTTCCCTGGGTAGAGGGATATACGCCACTTCTCTCCTGCGGGAGATAATAAAAGGTAGTTTATATTAACCCAACCTTTTGAAGTTCCTTTTTAACCTTTATTACAGCCTGTTCTATTTCACTTTCTTCCTTGGCTCCGGTACAAACAACCTTGCCCGATCCAAATAAAAGAAGCACAACTTTTGGCTCCTCCACCCTGTATACAAGCCCGGGGAACTGTTCCGGCTCGTATTCTACATTTTCTAGCCCAAGGGACATTGCTATATCCGTAAGGTTAAGGTCAGATTCCAAATCATATACGGCAACAATATTCTGAACAATGATATCCGGGTTATCATAAACCTCTATTTTGGCTTTCTTAAGTTTATCAATAATTATATCTATTGTTTTTTTAACATTTTCAAGATTTTTTGCCCCTGTACAGTTAACCTTTCCGCTTCTGAAAATAAGTACAGCAGTCTTCGGGTCCTTCAATCTGTATATCAATCCCGGGAACTGTTCCGGCTCGTATTCTGATCCCTCTAGCGCAAGTGCAATTTTGCTTAAATCCAGATGTTCTGCAAGTGAGGTTGATGCAACTATGTTTTCAATTGTTATCTTTTCCATTTCACTCATATTGATCAATATGTTTATATTTAAAGGGTATATAAAGGTTTTAATTTTGCTTAAATAATTTTGCCTGTTCTTCCTAATACATATTTAACTGTTCCTTTGCATAGTCTGTCATCATTTCTGGATTCCACTGCGGGTCCCAGACAAGCTCTATATCAGCAGCTTCAACATCTGCAAGATTCTCCACACATTTCTGTGCTTCTGAGAGAATCCACGGTGTTACCGGGCATGTGGGGGCCGTCATTGTCATCTTTATGTAAACTCTGTTTTTATCTGTAATTTCCACATCATATACCAGTCCCAGGTTTACTACATCCATACCTATCTCAGGATCTGATACCTCCTTTAATGCCTCGAGAATTTCCTCTTTTGTTACCATAATATATTCAATGTTAAATATGTATTTAAACATTATTTAATGTTTTAAGT
>JAJZWN010000055.1 GCA_021846695.1 Thermoplasmata archaeon | reverse complement strand
GCTTGCCCTTAATACAGGTTTAAGAAGATCCGAAATATGCAATATAAAAGTAGAAGACATACATAATAATTTTTTAACTGTAAATTATGGAAAAGGTGAAAAGAGCAGGGATGTGTTTTTAGATGACAATACTAGGAAGGTAATAATGGATTACTCATTCATTAGAAATAACAACGATATGCCATACCTATTCACAACCAAGAAAGGAAAGGTAACTCCAGGATATTAAGAAAAAGACAGGTATAAATGAATTCAGCTGGCATAAATGCAGGCATACATATGCACATAATATGATTAAAAATGACATAGATTTGGAAAGCCTCAGGCAAATGCTGGGCCATGAGGATTTAGCTACAACAGGAATATATTCCATGATGAACACAGAAGAAGCATTAGAAAGGATTAGAAGCAAATCTATAAAATTTTACAATGAATCTTCCATGTTCAAATCTTCCAAACCCTGTGACATTGCTAATGGACTCAAGGGGATTTGAACCCCTGCCCTCTTCCATGCCAAGGAAGCGATCTACCGCTGATCTATGAGCCCTGATTGCTGTATTGCCATATCCAGTATAAATTTTATCCTATTAATGTTTTCTTTCTCCCAGAAGCAGCCTGCCAGCATAGGGGACATAAATGGTCTGCAATATTATTGATATAAGGACGACAAATGAAACAGAGGCATAAATTATTGTCCCGTATTCTATTAGAAGCGGGATATGGTTTGCCTGCCCAAGTACAAATGGGACTGTTGAAAGAACCACCGGCACCACCCCCCTGGGTCCTACCAGTGACATAAATGCCTTTGTCCTTGTATCAAATTTTATGGTGTTCTTTCCCATATTTGCCAGTCCTATTGAAATGAATACGGCAACAGGCCTTACAACAAATATTACTATAAGTGAAATAATAAATCCGAATATAATATAGTTGAATATCTGGGTTCTGGTAAGTATGCTACCGAGCAGTATAAATATTATAGATTGTGCCATAAATGAAAGATTTTCATTAAAGTTTGTTTCCCTGTTCCAGAATATACTTTTATCAGAAAAATTTCCAACTATTGCCCCTGTGGCAATTATTGCAGGGAACGGTGTTATACCAGCTGCTTCAAGGGATGTGAATTCGAACAGTACTATACCCAGTGTGAGTGCAATCAACAGCGATTCAAAATTAAAATATTTGTTAAGGTAAATTATAAAAAATCCAAAGGTAATTCCAACCGCCGCAGGTATAACAATTTCAAGCAACAGGAAAGAGCTGGAACCCAGTAAAAGCCCAACATGGGACGTAAGCAATGTGAAAAAAGATGAGTAGGAAACATTTGGGGCGAGAATTCCTATGCCGATGCTTAAAAGAATAATACTAAGTGGATCATTAAAAAGGCTTTCACCTATCAGTGTCCCGGAGATATCGTCCCTAATATTCAGTTTTTTGAATGTTGGAATGAGGGATGCAGGGTCTGTTGGAGATATTATGGCTCCAAATATAAAACCTACAATCATAGGTGCCCCTGTCAATAATGAGAAAAATATTCCCGCACCCACCGCAGTGACAATCATACCCACTGTGTCCAGAGCTGCGATCTTGTAAAAATATTTTCTCAGGATGCGTGGGCTGAAATTATGTGACTCATAATACAGGATAATCACCAACCCCAGCATTCCTACGCCTATGGTGGCAAAGGATGATAACATGTATATTGCAAAACTATGCTTTATGAATCCCAGCAAAGGGCCGAAAATTAATCCCATTACTATGAGTATTGGTATATAAACCATTGAAGCTTTTCTAGATATAGGTATGGAAAAAGCCGCAACAATCAATATGAAGCTTATTTCATAATAATCATATGTGACCGGGGAAATAATCATCTCAATTCATAGCCTTTGGGAGTTCTCTTTTGTGCATTGATTTCAGGTATAGTTCCATGAGTTTTTCATATTTTCCATTAAGCGTATGATTATCAAATATATCCGAAAGTATCATATCTATTTCATGGTAATCCATTTTCAGTTCATCCTCATCGTATTGATTTTCCCACAGGCCTGCGGATGGCTTTTTTTCTATTATGGATTGTGGAACTTTTAGAATGGATGCAATTTTCCACACATCTGTTTTGAAAATCCCTTCAATGGGTTCAATATCACAGGCACCATCACCATACTTTGTGTAGTAACCGAGTAAGTATTCTGTCCTGTTTGTTGTTCCTATTACAAGCCCTCCCAGCAAATTAGCGTGGTAATAAAGTATGTTTGCCCTGATTCTGGACCTTATGTTTCCTTCAAGTTTTTTATCAGAGGTGTTAAGTAATGCTCTGTATGATTCAAGTACGCTTTCTATATTTACAGTAATGATATCTAAACCGGTTGATTCTGAAAGTTTCTTAATATCTTCATAGTCATCCGGTTTTGTGTATTTATCCGGCATGAATATGGCCTTTATTTTATTCCTGTCAATGGATGTTACCAGCAATGTAAGCACAAGGGAACTGTCTATCCCGGAACTTATTCCCAGAACTGCATGTTTTTCTCCTATTTTTTCCTTTAAAAATTCGCGTATTGCCTGAATTTTATCGACATATATATCTTTCACATTATGATAATAAAATAGAGTTAAATAAATATTTACTTCCAGTTTTTAAATTATATTTCAGAGAACATAGTCTTTCCATATTTCTATTTCAATGCTATATTGCCGTTAACTATATTCTGGAATGTAATTTGCAAAAATGAAATAAAGCAATAAATATACTTCCCGTGGTTAATGCTACCACTTATCTAGAAAATTATTAATATTTTGATAATTTCACTATTTAATAATATTTTTGTAGTTATTTTTTTAATATTATATAAATTTAATAGCAATAAATATAATATCTTAAATATTATAAAAAAAATACATAATTTTTATTATTTGATAAATAAAGCTTTATTGATGTATTAATAGAAATATTTATATATTATTGAACAGTAAACCTTTTAATGAATCCGATATTGAAGTTTATACTATTGGCTTTACCATATATTTTTATGGTAGCCGGAGTAACTATATATACAAGGGTCAAACCGGAGCTTGGTGGGATACCATTCTTTTACTGGTATCAACTTGTATGGATATTCATAGCAGCAGCCCTGACGTCAACTGTTTATTTTATAGAGAACAGTGAGAAGAAAAGGAAGGTGGTGCACTGATGTTTACAGATCTTGACCTTGCTTTATTCTTTGCTATTATAATAATAGTGCTATTTGCCGGGTACATGGCATATTTCTGGAGGAAACCGGCAGATATGGATGCTAAGGGAGAATGGAGCCTTGGAGGAAGAAGATTTGGAACTGTGGTAATGTGGTTCCTGCTGGGTGGTGACCTATACACAGCATATACATTAATAGCAGTTCCTGGCGCAGCAGCAACATCCGGTATTAGTGGAGGAGCTTTCGCAATGTTCGCCATAGCATACGGTGTGATGATATATCCAATCGTATATGGAACAATGCCCAAATTATGGAATGTCTCAAAGAGGCGTGGATATATTACAGCTTCTGATTTTGTGAAAGACAGATTCTCATCAAGGTCACTGGCAATGCTCATAGCGCTTACAGGAGTCCTTGCAGAACTGCCATATATAGCACTGCAAATCACAGGAATTAAGTATGTACTTTCCTCACTGTCACTTCCTATAACAGTAAGCCTTATAATTGCTTTCATTCTTGTGGCAGGATTTACATTTGTAAGCGGGTTAAGAGGCCCTGCACTTACATCAATATTGAAGGATGCTATTATATGGGTAGCAGTTATAGTAATTATAATATACATACCCATAAAACTAGGAGGATTTGGCGCAATATTCGGGAAAGCAGCCGTATTAAGCCCGACTTACGTAAATATATCTCCCGTTATAGATGTGGGCTATACCACACTTGCCCTGGGTTCTGCCCTGGCATTATTCCTTTACCCACACGCAATTACCGGAACATTGGGGGCTAAAGATTCGAAAACCATAAGGAGAAACGCCTCATTACTGCCACTTTACAACGTACTGCTTATGTTCGTAGCTATAGTAGGAATAATGGCAGTGGTCTATTTCAATGGACATCTCACCGTAAGCAGTGAAGCCCTGCCAAGACTGGTACTCGCTCTATTCCCTGCTTCCTTTACAGCTTTTGCTTTTGCTGCAGTTGTAGTAGGAAGCATTGTTCCTGCATCTATAATGGCTCTTGCTTCTGCCAATCTGCTTACCAGGAATGTTTATCTGGAATACATAAATCCGAAAGCATCTGAAAGAACCCAGACAAACCTATCAAGGGTACTTGTTATTGTAGTAATTCTAGCTGCCCTTGCATTCTCGCTTGTACCTGCAGCATCAGGGGAAATAGTATATCTGCAGACAATTGGAGGAGCTTTCATAATGCAAACACTTCCGGCTGTATATCTGGCGCTCTTCACAAGAAAACTTAATAAATATCCGGTAGCAGCAGGTTGGGCTGTGGGATTGACAACTACAATAGTTATGCTGGCACAGCTTGACTTCAAAGCGTCCTTATATGCAGGCTTACATTTTGTCTATATAGGCGTATTTGCACTGCTACTGAATCTTATAGTTGTTGGCATAGGAATGGCAATTATGAAAGGAATGAATAAAGTGAAGGATGAGGGAATAATAGACAACTCGGAGTTTGAAGATATAGAGAATATGGAAGAAGTAGGATAATTTTTATTATTTTTTATTTTTTGTTTTCAAGCATAATTTTTATTTTATACCTTATACAATCCATAAATCTGTCATGGTGGTCATTTCTTTTTTTTGCAATATAATCCAGAATCCTTTTATCACTCAGTAGATCACCAGTTTCCATTTGAACGAGAAGTTTCATTTCATTAGTATCTGGTATATTATTTACTTTTCTTTCCCCTATAAGTCCATTTATGTAGGGGTCTGTATCTATTATCCAATCCTTAATTATTTTTTCAATTGCATCTTTTTTTACTCCAAGTGTTTTTGCTATCTGCTTAACCGGTTTATTAACGCATCTCAGTCCAGCAATTGCTTCTTCAAGTTTCGAGTTCATAATATGATATACCTGTAATATAGAAATAATTAAGGAATATGCAATGGTGTTGAGGTTGTATTTCAACTTTTATAATGACGATTATGGTCCTAAATAGTTATTAAGAAAAATTTTTATACTTTGAAACGTTTTATTTTTATGAAGAAATCATTAGCGATAGTGGTAGCTATAATATTTGTTGCTCTAGCTTTCGCTGTTGTTACATCACAGGGAACAACAGCACCGGCGGCCACACCTGCCGTATCTCATCAGAGTACGCAACAAAATAGTGATTCGAGATTGCTTGCCATAGAGAAGAAACTTGAAGAAAAGGGGATACCGTTAAAATACGCGAGCGTACCAGCATTTTATAATAATATCACACGGGATAATGGGGTAATTGCACCATCATATAACAGTGCCCCAGCTCCCATGGGAATAGGGTTCTACGGTACTAAAAACGTATCTGGAAAACTTGTGGGCTATAACTTAACAACGCCAAGTGTAATGGCTTCCATAGGAGTAAAAAACATGAGCCAGTTTTATCTTCTGAATGATGGGCCAACAAGTGAAACTTTCCAGCTGAATTCAGTTCTAACAAATGTTACACTTTTCGGTAATTCAACATATACTTTCTGGACACAGAACGTTGCATTCTATTCGGAGAGAACACAGACAGTCCAGTTCCTTACCAATATATGGAATTTCTCATCTCCCGCAGTGGCAATTAGCAGCAATGTGTTTCACTCATACGGCGGAATACTTTGCGCCCCAACGTTCTACTATGCCATAGGCCCGACAATCCATGTGACAACTCCATTCTCACTTAATTTATACCTGAACTCAACCGTTGTAGACAGGGATAGCGCAGTGTTTTTCAACTATTCCATAATGAGCGGCAACCATGTCCAGTCCGGGTCATATGATTATGCCATATTTAATTCAACATACGGGCAGCCTTCCACATTTACCGCAAAGGCTCCTGAATACCTTGCAAGCGGTACACAGATAACACCCACAGGGTTTATACCATATGATTTTGAAATCATGGTGGGAGGTCCAGGTGGAGGAAGCACCCAATCTATATATAACGTCAATGCGACAATGAACCTCATGTACAGGGGCAGCAAGGGTTATGTGAATGTACCATCTGCATACGATGTTGGTTCTGAAACCGGAGAAACTTCAGAAGGTGTAGCAGTTTCATGGGCCAATGACACAGCATATTTAACACCTGGGCCTTCTTTTGTCTATGGGATGTGGAATATATCGGGAAGCAATGCAATGACGCATTATAGTGGCATGGTGGCACCATCAAACGCATTTATGTTTGTATCTGAAGGTAATACATTTAACGCATCAAATGCACAGTGGGCACCACTTTCACTATCGGGTAAATATAGCTTCACCCTTCCATCCGGGCAGTATACATCACAGGCATTGCTGAGCAATTATATGAATGCATACTTCATGCCTGGCCAGAATGTTTCCTTGATGCGTGATTACAGTATGGGCATATACACTCCACTGTATGCATTTGACAACGCCCAGATTGCAAACATATCATTATACGGAAACGGAACTGCTGGAAATCCCTATGTACTGGACAACTATCAGGTGATGCCAATAAGCTCTTTATTTGAGGAATTCAATGATTACGCATTCCCTGTGTTTGCAGGAGTCCTGCTGCATAACACCAATGCAAGTGTTGTAATGCAAAATATGCCTTCGCTGTACATACAGTATACTAGCCCGAACCCAACATATCAATCATACGTATCTGATTACAGTCTTCCTGGCTATAACTACCTGAACTATGAATTATACAACGCTTCCAATGTAACCATATGGAAATCAAATAATATAAGTGGATACTTTGCTTCAGCAGTATCAGGATTCCCTGTAGCGAACCTTGTTATCTGGAACTCAACAAACGATCTCGTGGGCAGCAACCTGTTTAAAGTAATGGATAGCGGGATGTTAATATACAAAAGCCCCAATGTAACCGTATGGGGGAACTATCTTGTAAACGCACCACAAACACATAAAAGCACATTTGAGCAGATAACCGATATATGGGGGGCACCACTTGGAATAGCCGAATACAGCTCTGGAGATACAATATACAACAACTTCTTTGACACTGCAATAACTGCATACAGCCCCAGTACGTCTATATATTCCGGAAATCCTGCTGTTTACATCAACATGTGGAATATAACAAAACAACCTGCATACATAACACACTATGTCAACGGTTTTGCACTCAGCGGGAGCATAATAAACACAAACTATCAGGGAGGAAATTACTGGAACAACTTTAATGGAGCAATACCATACAACAATGGCGGGTTGATAGCATATGGCGGGGATTATGCACCCCTTTACCATGGTTTATTTTTCCACGGCGCCTGATCTAAAAATAAATTTTTTATTTTAAAATAATTTGGTTTTTTAAACAATATACACTCTACTTTTTACTGATCTCTGCCTTCTTACCTTTTTTCATCATATTCCCGAGCATTGTATCATACTCTTCAAGAATATATGAATAGTTTTCATTGTTTTTGATAAAATTTTTTATGGAATCTGTATAGGGTGCAAGGAGTTTTTTTGTAAATGAATTCATCATTATGTCTATGATTTCCATCTGGGATTCTTTTATGTCTGTTTTCTTCGCCAGCTCTTCGAGTTCATCCTGTTTTATCCGGTTGGCAAACTTGTAAAATGCCGCAATAATATCATCAGACTTCATCTCATTGATTTTAGATGTGTACAGTGTTAATTCATTCTCAACTATTTCTTCTGCTTTCGTAATTTCAAGCTTTCTATGCTCCCTTGTTTCCTTTGAAATACTATATATCCTGTCCAGGTCATAAAACGCAATGTATTCATTCATTGTCTGTTCTATATTTGGAGGGTTGGAAAGGTCAATCATAATTTTATTTTCATTAATAGCGGAATAATCCTCTGCTCTTATTATATAATTCTTTGACGATGTTGCAGCGATTATTATTTCGTTAGATTTTATTAACGACGGAATATTGCTGGTATCTGAATAATCAGCCCCATACTTTATTGCCAGTTCCCTTGCATGCTCCACACTCCTGCCGGCAACAGTTATATTAGTTTTTGAACCTGCAAGGTAATTTAGCAGTGCAGTAGCCATTTTTCCAGTTCCTATTATGCACAATTTTTTTCCGGCTAATCCATACTGGTTTTGTATAATATCCAGGCTTATGGATGATAAGGATGTTTTTCCATGCGAAATATCCGTAAGTGTCCTGACATCCTTTCCGACTGAAAGGGCTTTACGGAATGTATAGGATAAAAATTTGTCCAGCTTTCCCCTTTTGGAAGCAATGTCAAAGGATGATTTTATCTGCCTCAAAATATCATTTTCGCCAATAGCCATAGATTCAAGGCCTGAAGCTACCATAAACAGGTGTTTTACCGATTCGGGATATTCAAGGTATAGTGATCCTTCAATGCTGCCCATTAAAATCTGTTCAGGCCGGAAATATATTTCAATTCTATTGCACGTAACGAGAATAACATAATTTTTTATGGATCTTGATTCCATCATAGATTCAAAATACCTGTAATCATGTTTGATAATTTCACTGAATGTATCGGGTGTATCTTTATAATTCCATGATAATAATTCGATGTCTCCCATAAGGCAACATACATTAATAGTAATTAATTATTTAAACAAATTGGTAATTAAACTATATTTCAGTCAATAGTTTAGTAATAAACAATATTAGCATTAGATATAAAATCGTAATAAACATAAACTGATTATACAGCATGGATTCAATTGATAGTGATATCCGTGAACTGTATAAGCAGAATAAGCGAATTCCCCCTGAAAAATTTATGATAATTTTATTATCTGTCATGGGCATCAACTCGGCAATCATTATAGCATCCTTTTATCAAAAATCCCTGTTCATCCGGATTGTATTGGAACTTGTGTCAGGCATTCTCATGGTATCGTATTTTCTCTGGTTTTACCTCAGAATTTACAAAAAATAAAAAATGTTTATATAAAACTATACAATTACGGGAATACAAGGTTGCCCCGATAGTGTAGCGGCCTATCATACAGGCCTGTCGAGCCTGTGACACGGGTTCAAATCCCGTTCGGGGCG
>JAJZWN010000054.1 GCA_021846695.1 Thermoplasmata archaeon | reverse complement strand
CAGGAAATGGCACGAAAACTAAAATTGTGGATGCAAATCTCACCATGGCACTGGAGTACTGGAATGGAAACAATTACCAGGCAGTCTCTGATACTTACAACCATGGCAGTGACACAGCCGAGGGAGTCTGCAATGCATCAATAGTTTATAATTCTGCATCAGGGATTCCCATGGCAACTGTTGAAACAGGGAATACCACCCTCGGGGAATTATATAACTCAGGAAATGTTTCAGATATGAATTTTACAGCCTACCTTAAAAATGGCTATATTACATTGAATGGAATGAGATATAATTACACAGGTGAATCCATAAATCTTACGCTTAACCCCGGTACTTACAATCTCACACTGTATTCTAAATCTGGGCAGGCTGTTTACAACCACACATACAGCCTTTCAGCAGGACAATCTTACAGTTTCAGTACAAGGCATTCCTATAATGTTACCTTTACTGAAACAGGCCTGTCTGCCGGTACTGAATGGTCTGTGGATGTCAATGGAAATGTTCTGCACTCAGATAAAGGCAATATAACCTTTACTATGTATAATGGAACATATAACTACAGTGTAACACCCATTTCAGGCTATTCTGTTTCCAATGGAAATGGAACTTTCAATGTGAACGGCAATGCAAAAAATGTCACTGTGGCATTTACAAGGGATAATACGAACCACATACCCGCGCCCATAAACAATAAAATAGATTATAAAATGGCCATAAGCTTAGGTATACTGGCTATTGTTGCGTTACTGGCAATATATGCCCTAATGCCAAGAAAGAGGAAAAATTAAAAATTTTATGAATTATATTATTTTCTATGAGTCCTCAATTTCTATCAGGTAATCTCCAGGGACTATTTCAGCATTTATATCCTGCAAAAGTTTCTTGACTTTGCCTCTGACATTAGTATTTACCTCAATAGTGACTTTTGCCGCCATAATCTGGCACACCGGCATATCCTCCTTTATAATATCTCCAACGCCTACATACCATTGAGTAACTATTGCCTTTCCAAGATCGTCAACATTCCACAATTCGGGGACTTTCACAATCATCTCTTCAGCATCTCCTTTACTGCATCTATGATTTTCTTGCTGTCAGGAAGCGAATATTTTTCCATTCTCTGGCTGTATGGCACCGGAATATCCGGAGACGATACCCTTGCAGGAGCCGTTTTCATTTTCCCAAATAGTTTCTGGCTTACTGTCGATATTATTTCAGATGTGAGTCCAAATGCTTGGTAATCCTCATCTGCCACAATCAAAGACCCTGTTTTGCTGACTGAGTTGATAACAGTGTCGGTATCCAGCGGCTTTATGCTCCTCAGGTCTATCACCTCTGCGCTAATTTTTCCCTCTTCCAGTTTTTCAGCCGCTTCCAGTGCCATATGCACAGTAGAACCTATTCCAACTATGGTTACATCAGTTCCCTTCTTTACAATATTTGCTTTTCCTATGGGTATGGTATATTCTTCTTCAGGCACTTCGGTTACCGTTGATTGTGGATAAGGCATCCATGGCAAACCAAGCAAGCCTTTGTGAAACATATAAACAACAGGATTGTTGTCCTTTATTGCAGATATCATTAGGCCTTTTGCATCATAGCTGTTTGAGGGAACTACCACTTTCAGACCTGGAATGTGTCCAAATAGTGCATACAATGTCTGTGAATGCTGTGCTGCATCGCCGTAACCTCCCCCAACGGCAGTGGTTATTACAACCGGCATGTTTACTGAACCGCCTGACATATAATGGTTTTTTGCAATGTGGTTCATTATGGGGTCAAGAGTGACTCCCACGAAATCTGAAAACATTAATTCAACTATTGGCCTCTTGCCTGCAGCCGCCAGCCCGGCAGCAGATCCGATGAATGCTGACTCACTAATTGGAGTATCCCTTATTCTCTCAGGCCCGAACTTTGCAAGCAGTCCGGTTGTTGCACCAAATATCCCACCGTATTTTCCCACATCTTCACCCATGTAAAGCACATTGGCGTTTCCCTCCATTTCCTGTGAAATGGCCTCAGAAATTGCAATATACATGGGTATTTTTCTTCCCTTAGTTGTAGGATTTATGGAATAATTTACAGGGGCGTATACATCATCCATTGCATCGTCCCCAATAGGTAATGGGCTGTTTTCGGCGAATGCGAATGCCTGATTTATCTCCTCCATGGCCGAGTTGTTGATTCTATCATCTTCATCTTTTGTGATAATCCCCTTTTCAATGAGTTCCGCTCCCATTATTTTTATTGGATCCTTTGCAAGAAGTTCCTTTACCTGGTTTTTTGGGCGGTATACTTCCGGGTCTCCCTCAAAATGTCCGTAATACCTGTATGTATCTATACTTATCAGTGTTGGTCCCTCTCCACTCCTGGCACGTTTTACGGCCTTTTCTGCTGCCTCATACATTTTCACCGGATCGTTGTCTTTTATATGCACCCCAGGCAGGCCAAATCCCTTTGCTCTGATAGCGTCATTTTCAAGTGGTGTGGAATCCTTAGTTTCCACTGAAATTGCCCAGTCATTGTTTTCTATTACAAAAATTACCGGCAATTTCCAGAGTGATGCAAGATTCAATGATTCAAGAAACATGCCCTGGTTTAAAGATCCATCTCCTCCATATGCCACAGCTATGCTGTCCTTTCCATCCAGTTTTGATGCCAGTGCAGCCCCCAGTGCAGGGGGGAAGGATGAGCCCACAATACCTGCACAGGCAAAATTTACCTTTGTGTCAAAAATATGCATATGCCCTCCCTTTCCCTTGCTTAATCCACCATGTTTTCCCATTATCTCCGCTGTCATCCTGTTCAAATCCACACCCTTGGATATGGCAGTGTGGTGTGGCCTGTGTGTGCCGTAAACAAAATCATCGTCCCTGAGCAGGACAGACATCCATGCTGCGGAAGGTTCCTGACCTGCAGAGAGATGCATTTCTCCCGGAATCTTTCCGGCTGCAATGCTGAAAAGGGGCTTCTTATCACTGAGATAGATATCCCTGAGCTTCTCCTCATATTTCCGGCTTTTGATCATTGTAGAATAAATTGTTACTAAATCCTCCCTATTGTCTATATTTTTCATAAAAATCCTCAAAATATAAACTGCGTTTTATATATAAGCATTGGTATTGAAACAAATATATTCATAAAAATTGATATATACTATACATATAGGTATCCATGGAATTTCAAAAAGAAATAGATGTCAATTCCAGCAAAAAGGACATCTGGGAACTGGTAAAGGATTACAAAAAAATACCCGAATTCTGGCATGGAACCAGAAGCATAGAGAAAGAAGGCAATTATTATATGGTTCAGTTCGCCTTTCCAGGAAAGGGGAAAATGGAATTGGAATCAAATGAGGACAATTTTACACTCAATGAGAAATATATAAAAGGACCCTTTACTGGAGAAAAAATAACCCGGTTAGAGGGTGATAATCCTGTGAAAATAGTATCTTACTGGAACATCAAACTTTCACCCATGTTGAGAGCCTTTTCAAAAAAATTGCAGGGTCACTTTGAGCAGGGAACCGAGGATGCACTGAAACGTATAAAGGATCATTTCGAATCCTGATTCAGCTTAAAATCAATATCATATTTATGTTTAATAAAACCCTGGCAGCAGTCAAGAAATACTGTATGCCCGCATATGGGGCACGCAGAATAATGTCTATAATTGTAGCAGTTATCGCATTTGCAGCTTTCATCCATGCAGTCCCCGCACATATATTATTGATTAAAAACTATTATTAAATTTTTTTTGATCGGTTATCGCTAATTTGCAAAATCGATAGTTTGATTTATGAAGGAATACTATTGAGTTATATGGCTTCCTACGGATTAAAAAGAATTCTCGGATTGCGATCTGCGGTAATTATCAATCTGGGAGCAATAATAGGCGCAGGAATTTTTGTTATTATAGGCATAGCGGCCGGGATGGCAGGTCCTGCCATTATAATCTCAATTTTTGTTTCTGCAGTAATAGCCATATTCACAGGGCTAAGTTTCTCAGAGATAGCACAGCATATATCGAAGGAAGGAGGCGTTTACGAATACGCAAAGGAATCATTTGCACCATCTGCAGGATTTGTGGGCGGAACTATGTGGACATTCTCCAACATGATTGCCATTTCCGCTGTTTCACTGAGTATGGGGAGTTATATAAATGCCCTTTTTCATCTTCATGTAAACCTTATAGTTTTTGGAATTCCAGTAATCATAATGTTTGCAATATTAAATATGCTGGGAATAAAAAACTCCGCCAAGACATTGTCTATTCTAGTTGGAGTTAATGTGATAATTCTAATTATTTTCGTTGTCTCTGGACTATTTTATTTCAAATACGCCGATTTTTCAAACTTTGCACCACACGGATTTACCGGAGTAATGGAAGGCTCGGCTCTTATATTCTTTGCATTTACAGGGTTTTCACGTATCACAACCGTTGGTGACGAAGTAAAAAATCCTGAGAAAAATATACCTAAAGCCATTATAATTTCCATAATAATATCCTCTGCCCTCTATGCTGTCGTTGCAGTTGTAGCTATAGGACTCATTCCTGCCTCTGGTCTTGCATCGGCTTCAGCGCCATTATCAGCTGCAATAGGGGTTTTGCATAATCCATACCTGCTTATAATTATCGCCATTGGCGGAATTACCGCCACTGCGGGAGTGGTGCTCACCGGTATACTGGGAACAAGCCGGGTTCTCTATGCCATGGGAAGGGACAATGAGATTCCCGGTACATTTGGGAAAATAGACAAATTCGGAACTCCTGTATATTCAATTTTATTGTCAATGGCTATCAGCCTTTTATTCGTATATTTCGTTGGTTTTTCAACAATAATAGAGGCATCAAATGTGTCAGTCCTCATTGCATATTCTATAATTGATTTTTCAGCTATAATGCTATGGAGACGGGTGAAAAATGACAATCCCAAACATCTCAGGGAACAGAAATATTTCTTTATTATACCCCTGATAGGAATGGCTACAATATTTATCACAATAAGCTATTTAGGGCTGCCTGCTATAGAAATCAGCCTTTCTGTCTTAGCACTGGTCTCCGGAGTTTATGCCCTTAAGTATATTATGGGATCTAATGGTTACATCAAAAGGGTGGAAAAGAAAATTCCCAGAGTCAGCCTTGTAAGGGTCTTCGGGAAAAGCAGGAAAAGAATAAAAGATGAAGAAGATTAATGCAACTTCCATTAAATTGTACCAAGAGAAATATTAATAATTTATATGCCAATAACATATAGGTTTTCATGGGAAAAATAACATTTGAAAATGGAAAGTGGAAGGTGCCGGACAACCCGACAATTCTGTATACAGACGGCGATGGCATAGGTCCTGAAATTATGGATGTGACAAGAAAGGTTTTAGATTCTGCGGTCAAAAAAGCTTATAAAGACAAAAAAATAACATGGAAGGAAATACTGGTGGGTGATAAAGCCTTAAAAGAGAAAAACGACCGCTTCCCACAGGAATCACAGGACGCAATAAAAGAGTACCGTGTACTTCTTAAGGCTCCGCTTGGTACCCCGATCGGAACTGGCTTTAAATCCATAAATGTGAGAATAAGGCTTATGCTTGATTTATATTCCAATATAAGGCCAGTCAGCTACATGAAAGGACTCGAGAGCCCGCTTAAACATCCAGAAAACGTTAATTTAACTATATTCAGGGAAAATACCGACGATCTTTACACCGGGATTGAATATAAATATGACAGCAAGGAAGCTGGCGAAATCAGGAAATTCTTCAAGGAAAAATTAAACGTGGACATTAGTGACGATTCCGGAATAGGAATAAAACCCATGAGCAAATATAAAACACAGAGAATCACAAGGGCAGCAGCAAAATTTGCAATTGAGAATAATAAAAAGAAGATCACAATAATGCATAAGGGAAATGTAATGAAGTATACGGAGGGGGCATTCAGGGAATGGGCATATGAAACCCTTGAAACTGAGTTCGGTGATTACACATCAAAGGACGATTCCAGTAAAATACTGGTAAATGACATGATAGCTGACAACATGTTCCAGCAGATAATAACAAGACCTGAAAATTATGAAGTGATAATAGCACCCAATATAGACGGGGATTACATTTCCGATGCAGCAGGCGCACTTATTGGGAATATAGGTACACTTGGGGGAGCCAACGTTGGCGATGATGGTGGAATGTTTGAAGCAGTCCATGGAACGGCACCAAAGTATGCCGGGCAAAATATTGCAGACCCCATGGGATTGATAAGGGGTTCACAGCTCATGATGAAGTATATGAACTGGCATGAAGCCTATGATGTGATAGAAAAAGCCATTGGAGAAGCTATAGAAAGTAAGAAGGTTACAAAGGACCTGGCAAAATTCTTCGATGTTCCAGCACTTGGCACAAAGGAGTTCGGCGACAGCCTTGTAGAAATCATAGAGAATTTATAAATGACCTCTATAAATTTTTCTCCATTTTTTCAATTGATTTTTTGTAATTTTGCAATATGAGAAGTTCTGCCAGAAATAGGAATCCCGCTATAGCCAGTATGGTTATGGCATCATTTAATATTATTTCCAGTTTCATATGGGAATATTCTGTAGCTATTCTTATTGTTACAGTGGAAATTCCGAATAAAAATAATATTTTTCTATGTTTCCATGTAAATCGCTCATAATCCGCCTGACTTAATATTGTCATCACTATTGATATTAATCCACAATATAAAAATTATAATATATAATACAGTAAGTTATGTTCATTAGAAGTTAGGTAAAGTTCCTATGTTAAATATACTATTAGATACTGTATAGGAAAATCTGATATTAACTTGTAAAAGTTTTTAGTATTTAATTATATTTTTATTGAATTCCAACTAAAATTGTTATTTTTTTTTAAATTTAATAATTATTCATGATTTTAGGGAAAAATATTATATATCCTTCCATTATCCATATTTATGCAAGAAATAGATAATAGAGTTTTGGGCAAGCGTACCAAAACTGGAATGAGACGGGGAATGAGCACACACGAAGCCATTATGTTTGGAGTCGGTGGTGCTGTAGGTTCAGGTATACTATTTGCAGCTGCAGGCGGGACTGCGTATGCCGGGCCAGCGGTTATAGTATCATGGGTTCTTGCCGCAATTTTTATTGTGCTGGTTACACTTCCATTTGCTGAATACGCAGCTATGTTCCCAAGATCGGGAATCAGTGCAAGGGTAGCATATTACTCCTATGGTTCCTATGGTGGATTTATGTCAGGTTGGGGATTGCTTATATGGGCTGCAACTATACCAGCTATAGAAGCTGTTGCTGTATCCACATATGCCTCACTTTATTTTCCCTTCCTTTACAACTCCACAACAGGAGTACTTACAGGTTATGGGATATTGCTTTCAATACTCCTCCTTCTTGGATTCTTTGCCCTTAATATGGTAGGAATAGCCAGATTCGGTAAATTCAATAAAGTACTTACGTGGATAAAAATTGGTGTTGTGGTGGCTTTTATTGTTATACTTCCAATGTTCATATGGCACTGGGGTAATTTCACATCCGGGTTTGCAGGAGCGAGCGGCTCCGGTGGATTTTCTGGATTTATGCCTTCTGTGGGTGGATTGTTTATCGCCATACCTGCATCGGGCATTCTATTCGCCTTTGGTGGTTACAGGCAAGTAGCCGATATGGCTGGAGAAGTTAAAAATCCTGGAAAAACAATGCCAAAAATCATAGGCACTGTACTGGCTGTTCAATCTCTTTTATACATTGGTATGGCCTTCGTTATAGTAGGAACGGTCAGCTGGGCAGGCTTTGGCATCCAGACAGGAGACTGGAATTTTGTCGCCGGCCTTGGATCTCCACTTTCCTCTATAATTAGGGCAAATGTAGTTCCCGGGATGACAGTAGGTGAGACGGATCTGCTTGGTGGCATGGTTGTTGCATTCTTCCTCTTTGCTATATTCTCACCCGGAGGAACTCTTGGAATTTATCTTACCGGTGCCAGCAGGATAATATTTGGGTATTCTGAGGAAGATGCACTTCCTCCCGCATTGAAAAGAACAACAAAACATGGTGCCCCTTATCTAGCACTGATACTGGCCCTTATACTGGCTATAATATTCCTTCTACCGCTCCCATCCTGGTATGCACTTGTAGATTTTGTGGTTGTGGCCGCCGTTGCAAATTTTGCAATCGCATCTATATCGCTTCCGGTTCTTAGAAGACTGTACCCCAACGTTGAACGACCTTTTAAAATACCCCATCCAATGGTATGGTCATTCGTATCATTCGAGGTTGCAACGTTTCTTATCTACTGGGCAACATTTCCAACAACTCTTTATGCCCTTGGAGCCGTTCTTGCAGGGTCCGTCATATTCATATACCAGGCAAACAAGAAGCATTTTAAGGGACTGAATCTCCGCAATTCTGCATGGATACCTGTATATATAGTTGGAATGATATTATTATCCTATCTGGGAGGAACACCTACAGGCGGAACAAATCTTATCGCATATCCGTTTGATTATGTAGTTCTGGGTATATACGCAGCAATATTCTTTGTAATCGGGTTGAACAGTGCGCCCAAGGAACCACTCACATCCGCAGAAGCATTGTTAGAGCCAACAAAGGAAGTCGATTTTGAGGCTGAATACTAAAAATTTATTTTTTAAATAGGAATTTTTTTATATTTCTATCAATATTCATTTTTTATAATTTCAATGGATATCTGTATTTTATTTTCTGTAATATTATTTATATTTTTCAGGGATTTGTCCTTTAGCAAATCAAGGAATGCAGTATCATATTTTATCAATTCCATAACTTCCAGGACAGTGTTAGCATGGCGAATTCCTGAAACAGTATTATGATCATAGCCCAGATATTCTCCCATGGAGGCAAGAAACTCAAAATTTACGCTACTTTTAGATGAGTGCAAGTCCATATTGCCGTCCGCTAACTTTGATATTTTTCCTGGCATTCCCGCAATAATCACCTTTTCAATACCAGCATCCACAGCCCTTTTTACAGCAAAACCAAGAAAATCCCCTATCTCTATAAATTGCTCCTCTCTGAAATCAGGAAATATTTTCTTTACTACAGTGTCGCTCCTGCCGCCTGTGCTGAAAACCAGTGAATTGATGCCTAATTTAGAGGCAACCCGAATTCCCAGTACTATTGAAGCCTTCCAGGAAGAATCGGAAAATGGTATTACTATGCCCCTGGTTCCAAGAA
>JAJZWN010000053.1 GCA_021846695.1 Thermoplasmata archaeon | reverse complement strand
AATAAATTTGTCATAAAAATTTCTATTGCAACTATTCTATATATAAAAAATACCATAAATTCTCCCAAAAATCAGATAAAATTCCTGTAATATCCCATATTATATAGGAAATTCAAAAAAAATATATAATTAAGTACAGGTGTTATTTCCCACATTGAAAAAATTATATAGGGTTTCAATATGGGCTATTATGGATATAGCAGTCCTTGTTAAGCAAACAGTGGATATGGACCAGATTAAACTAAATGACGAAAACGAGCCGATAATGGACAACCTTCCACTGAAAATGGATATTTTAAGTAAAAATGCAGTCGAGGCCGCAGTACAGCTCAAGGAAAAGTATGGCGGAAAGGTTACAGGCATAATATTCGGAACAGAGAGATCCACATCAACTATGAAAGAGGCATATGCAATGGGTGTGGATGAAGGTACAGTAATAAAAGGATATAAAAAATCAGATCCAATGGTCACCGCCGGGGTCATTGCAGAAGAACTGAGAAAAGCCAAATATGACATTATTATTCTGGGAGACCAGTCATCTGATTCATATTCTGGACTTATGGCAGGATTAATAGCCTCAGAGCTTGAAATAAACGTCATAACAAATGCCATTAACATTGAAATTAAGGATAATACTGCGGACATTACAGTGGAATCCGAGAATGAGGACGTTACAGTAGAAACGGATCTACCTGCAGTAGTTTCAGTTGCACAGGAAATAAATGAGCCAAGGCTTCCCAAGGTCATGCAGATTATGATGGCTGGTAAGAAAAACATAAACATTGTGGATGGGAATCCTAAATATGAGGATGATACAAAAATAATATCTGACAAGGCTCCAGACAGCCAGAGAAAGAAAATTATTTACGAGGATGGAAAGGGTATTGATGAAATAGCAAAAATATTGAAGGTGGTAAAATGAAGGCGCTTGTGTTTTCAGACGAACCTAAAAATGCCAGAGAGATTATAACATATCTCCGAGGAAAAATGGATATTGACGCAGTATCCCAGGAAGATAAAGAACTGGTAGAATATGGAGCAGATACTGTATACTTTTACAGGGATGGATTCGTGGACAATTTAAGTAAATTCCTCGCAGACCATATTGTAAAAAATAAATATGACCTTGTTTTCATATCTTCCACAAATCTGGGCAGGGAACTGGCAGGCATACTATCATTCAAGCTTAAGATGAAATGCATGCCCGAAATATTTTATTTTGAGAATAAGGATAAAAATATTACTAAAAGATTCTTTCATGGGGGCAAAACTGTAGTTGAGGAGGAAAGCAACCTCAGAATGTTTACCGTGTCCCCGGGAATCTGCGATGCTGAGAAGGCAGATAAAAACTCAGAGGTCAGGAATGTAAGCCTGGAAAAGAGCCTTTATAAAATAATAAACGTAAAAAGCAAGGAGACCGCAGGAACAGACATAAGAAATGCAAAGGTTATAGTTTCCATTGGAAGAGGACTGGGAAGCCAGGAAAACATAGAAAAGGTAATGCCGCTTGTGGAGGCACTTCATGCAGAAATTTCCGGTTCGAGACCTGTCTGCCTTGATTATAAATGGCTTAGTGAGGACAAACAGGTCGGGCTTTCAGGAAAGAAAGTAAGGCCAGATTTCTACATAGCTTTGGGGATATCGGGTCAGATACAGCATATTGCGGGAATAAGGGGTTCAAAGACAATAATAGCCATAAATAAGGACAAAAGCGCCCCCATATTCGAAGAATGCGATTATGGAATTGTTGGAGATCTTTTTACTGTTGTACCAGAACTTGTTGAAAAACTCAAAAAATAATTTAAATTTTTAACTTTGCGGGCTGGTATTACTCTCTGGCAATGTAGTGTATGGAAACTAGCTCAGGGGTTATGGTTAGCCACATAATAGTGATTCGCAGGAGAATAGAAAAATAGGGGATGATTTCTCACACAATATATGAACAGATATGTCACCAAATAAAAACTATTTCTTTGTGATCATTTTTAAAAAAAATGGGACTTTTAAAAGTGTGTCCGGACTATCAACCAGAAGATGTTCTATGGGTTTTTTATAAGGGTCAAAACGGTCTACGTGAACCTCATAATGATCAAGAAATTCCACAATATGTATGCCCAATGTTGACCCATCAATGCTTCCCCTGTAGTCCCTTATTTGTCCTCTAATTTTGCCAACTGATATTTTGAAAAGTCCTGTTTTCATTGGATTATCCATATTTTTGGGCACATAAATTTTTCCATCTGCCAGGGCTATGGCACATAAGGTATTCCATGAATCAAACATAGATAGATAAAACATAAACCTATATTAAATATAAGGCATCAGAACATCGAAATTATAGGGAGTATATTTGATCAAAAAGGAAATAAAATTTAGAATGTAATAACTGAAAAACCCTCATCTATCATTTTAGCCGTCTGGACGCCTCCCATGACCGGTGGTATTCCCTCCAGCATCTGTTCTTCGCTCAGGCCCAGGCCCTTAGCAGAAACCTTGCAATATGTAATCCCTATTCCAACAGATTTCATGTTGTTCACAAGGTCTACTATTGGCTTTATTCCATTGGAGTCTTTTAAAAGATTTTCTACTCCTCTCCCAAGAAACATAAAATTTACTGTGGCTCCAGCATTTTTAACAGAGTTGTATGAAAAATTAGCAGCAACATTTGCCATGTTCAGGTCATCCTTTCCTTTTGTTAATATTACGAACATTTTTGCCATAATCTGTAATATAATGACTGTTAATAAACATAACTCCCATGTCCATTCTCATATATATATGGCAAAGGCAAGCGCCACAGCAAGAAGTGTAGATAGAGCATTTACCTGGCCTTTGGACATTTTTCCCCTGTTTTCAAACAGAGCCCCAAGAAGGCTGTCTACCTGGCATCCAATAAACCCAAGTATTGTTATCAACATGAGCAGAACTATGTTAAAATTATGAAAATCCAGTATAATGTATGATAATGCTATTATAAATGAACCAAGAAGTGCTGTGCCCTCACCTAAAAGTGAAACGCCTCCATTTACACCTGGTGTTGTTTTCTTTAATCCTGTAATCATATAAACATTCCTGTCAAATACCCCTATTTCTGAGGCGAAAGTATCAGCGTTAACGGAGGCAAATGAAACACTGAATATGAGAAAATAGGGAAATCCTCCTATATGTGCAGCATGCATTACAGCTATTCCTATTCCTATCACTGCAGCGTAGATCACATTAGAGGCATGCCTTTCACCATTTTCCCCTTCCTGCAGCATTCTTCTAGTCTTTTCCTGGATTCTAAATTTTGTTACCATCTGGGCTGTTATGGCAAATATCAGCATGAGAATCAGCCAGTAAAGGGAGCCAAGAATCAGGATAAGAACACCAACAATAAGGGCAGCTATGGTCCCTTTCATATCAAATATCCTTAATTTGATTGCCAGGACAAAAAGTGTAGCTAAAATAGCAATAGAAGCTGTTATGTAATAGATATCCATTTTACACCACCAGGGAGACCCCATGAGAAAGTGTGGGGAGGAATTGTGTAGCAAATCTCAATCCCCTGACGTATTTTACCAGTTTAAACTTCCTAGTGTTTATATCCAACTTCTTTTCTACTCCTTTTATAATGCTTGATTTTCCATGTGGAGCATTCCCAGCCGTGTATGTATTTCTCCGGTCTAACTTCTGCTTCTCTTTCATGTTTTTCAAGCCCCAACGTCATGGAAATTCCTGTTTGCATTATCTAAAAGAAAATGCATTGACCCCATCAGACATTAGATGTCATATAGTGTAAACATATAAATTGTTTATCCTAAATTCACTATTTGAGAAAATTATCCGGAGGGACATGTAATATAAATAAGTAATTCAATAAATATATATATTTACTAAAAATATATAGTAAATGCTTAATATACATTGTGAATATATATACAATGATAGAAATTGAAGAGCTAAAAAATAGTATAAATAAAAACCAGAATATAGATTATCTGGAAAATATAAAATTAATGGTATTCGATATGGATGGCGTTTTACTGAAAAATAGAAATTCATGGGATGTAATAATACACAGGTCAATGAACAAAAGGTACTCTGGGCCGGGGATGAAATATACATTTGATTATGTGTACAGAAACGGAGTGCCAGAACATCTCTATGAAAACCTTACTGAAACCAAAATCAGGACATATTTAAATCTTAATGATGTATCCTCCAATGTACTGAGAACTATTGAATATCTGAAAGATAGGAAAATCAAGACTGCAATAGTATCTGCAGGTTCAAAGGTCTTTGCCGGATATCTTGCCGATCTGATAGGAATAGATTATCATATAGGAAATGAAGTGGATTCAAAAAACCATCGCTTTATCAAAAATGTGGATCCAGTAAAGAAAGATCTGAATGTTACGGAAATACAGGCTAAATATGGTATATCTCCAGGTGAAACAGTAAGTGTCGGGGATTCGTATATGGATTTGTCTATGAGAAGGAAATCAAGGTATTTCGTGGCATTTAACCCTGCAACATCACGACTCATAGAGGCCTCTGATTTTATTGTGAATTCCACCAATTTATATGAAATAATAGAACAAATGACAGGCCAGTGACATACTCCGCCAGCTAAGGCAGGTGGTTTCCACTTTCAACGACCTTATTTGCCCTTGCGGGTATTGATCCGATCTCCACGGGCTTAAATTTTTAATAGTTATATCACATAGCTATACATGAAAGTACAGGTTATCGGCACATGGAGTGCAAAACTTGATCAAAGGAGAAGGAATACTTCATTTCTCCTTGATGATAGTATCCTGCTGGACTGTGGGCCTCATACAGTTGAATATCTAATAAACTCGGGAATAGACCTTAGCAACATTAAAACAGTCCTTGTTACGCATCTGCATCTGGACCATTTCGGTGGAATTCCGGAATTTATATGGCAGAGGGCATTACAGGGAATAATAAATCCTGTAAATATAATAGGAACTGAAAAAATAGAAGCCAGTACCATGTCAGTACTGGAGTATTTCAATACTCCAGATTATATGCTTCAGGGAGTCAAATTTAATGTACCGGACTCCCGTGTCAATACAGTTCCCGGAATTCACTCTATTGAGGATTATACATACAGAATCGAAGTTTCTGGGAAAACAATATTCTATTCGGGTGACACTTCCTATTCGGAAGCCGTTATAGAGAACGGATCGAATTGTGATCTTTTCATACACGAGGCAACTTATCCCGATACCAGAGCTTATGAGGCACAAAAATATGGGCATTCAACTGTTTCTGAAGCATTCAGGGCATTTGAATCCAGTAACTCTAAAACGTTCATTCCAATACATATGTCTATTGATTCAATGGATCAGGCAATATCCAGGAAAACCAGTAACATAATAATCCCCACAGAGGGAAAAGAGTACGACATATGAAAATAAAAAGAGCAGCATTCTTTGTCAATCCGCTTGCAGGCTATGGAGGGATAAGAAATAACAAGGGATCTGACAATCTTCACCTGAAAAGCATTGATGAATCGGTATCCATAAAGCGGGCAATAGAATTTCTTGAAGGTATAAAATGCAGAAATATCGAGTTTATTGTCCCTAATGGCCCCATGGGGTCTACTGAAATGGATAAGACCAGCTTGAAATATACTATTTCATATTACCCCGAGAATCCAACAACACCAATGGACACCATAAATTTTGTCAGATCTGCCATAGAAGCAGATATAATATGTTTTGTAGGTGGAGACGGAACGGCAAGGGATATACTTTTGTCCGGTGTAAACCGTCCAGTACTGGGTATTCCAGCAGGGGTAAAAATGTATAGCTCTGTATTTTCTATGAATATAAGACATGCCATGGATGTGTTCGATGATGCCTGCAGTGAAGGAATGAATTTTATGGATGCAGAGGTTGCTGATATAAATGAGGAAGAATACAGGCAGGGAATTCTGGATATTAAGAAATTCGGCACACTGAAAGTCCCCGATTCCAGGGGTATGATCATTTCATCAAAGGCCGAATATCCAGCCTCCTCTGCATTTGACATAGCGGAATACATAATAGACCATATGAATGAAGACTTTTATTATATTATAGGCCCAGGCACAACATGCAAGGCCATAACTGCATCCCTTGGATTCCATACAAACATGCTGGGGTTTGACATTATCAGGGATAAAAAGCTAATAATAATGGATGCCGGAGAAGATGAAATATACAAATATGTGGATTCAGGGCATATAAAAATAATAATTTCGGTTATAGGCGGCCAGGGATTCCTTCTTGGGCGGGGTAATCAACAGCTTTCTAGTAGGATAATAAAAAAGGCAGGGTTTGAAAACATATGTGTTATTTCATCCCCTGAAAAACTTTCCGGGATTAAGGGGCTTGCAACAGACATTGACGATGATGATATCCATATTCCAGAGTTCATCAGGGTACTCACAGGGTATGCCCAGTTTAAAATAATGAGACTCAATTTTTGAAACATGTAAAATTTTTATTTTTCAGAAATCGGAATAATTTATATCTTATTGTTCAATTCCTGATGGTGCAGAAAGGAAAAACACTTGCCGGCATTTCTAGGTATGTGAGGAAGTCACCAAAATGGTATTATTTCGTGCTTCCTGTAGTATCCATATTTCTGATAGACTACATAATACTGGGGAACTTTCCTGCCCTTTCCATCATATCCATCATGCCATTTATTTTACTGTTAATTATTGATTTTGGCAGTATAAGATTCACAAACAAGAAATTTAACAATAACAGAATCATGTATCTAGATTTTGTATCCCTGTGTCTGGCTACACTGTTTTTCTGGATAGGCATCCTGTTGAAGCCCATAATATCCATGCCCTATTATTATATTCTGGCTCTGGCCATAGCGTTCCCCGCATTTCTCAGATTCCTTGTTCTCTATATTTATTATCCCTCAAGCATGTTTACGGCACTGCTACTGTCAATGAACTATACATTTTCCTATATCATTATAGCACTGGTCTTTTATGACATAAACCACCTTGCAACAAGATTTATTGTCCCACTCATTGCGGCAACGGTGATCTATGTAATGTTCTCCTATATGTTCCTGCTGTTCACAACAATAGGCTTTACAAAAAAATACAAATCCCGCCCATCCGAACTTATCGATTTCTTTCTTAACAGGGACAATGACGGGGCTATAGGAGAAAAATTCTTTAGCCATGTATACAATAAGAAGAAACAGATTCCTGTTGTCACAACAAACATAAAAAAAGGGAATGAGGATCTTGTTACACTTGTATTTCCATATGTTCACCCGGGCCCCTTTGGAAACCTGTGCACGAGCAACCTGCCAATAAAGATCAGCTCTGAGTTGGGTATGGACAATATAATGGTATTCCATACTGCAACCACCAATAGTAATAACTGCAGTGGCAAGGACGATATTAAAAAAATTGCAGCATCAGTGAAGCATTCTCTGGAAAAAATGAAATATTCTGACTTTGTTTCAGACTTTGTTAAGTTCCATGTTGACGGTTATGATGTTTCACTACAAAAATTTGGGAACTCAGGAATTTCCGCGGTTATCCCTTATCAAAAGTCATTTGATGATATTTCCCTA
Organism: Thermoplasmata archaeon; assembly: GCA_021846695.1. The sequence goes on along the minus strand of JAJZWN010000053.1, from coordinate 1,787 downwards.
TCAGCGGGATTGAAAGTTATGAAAGCCCTGATTAAAAACGGTGCAGAAAATTTTGCACTGCTCGACGCTCAGAACAGCTTTACCAGAGATGCGGATGAACTGGATAACTGTGACATGATAATAAATCCCCTTATAAAAGAATTTAAGTCTACGGATTCAAAATATCCTGCTTTTATTGGATATGCAAGAAGTTATGAAAAGATAGAGGGTCTTGCCCCGATGGGTATCCAGGCATTAGTCTTAAAAATAAACGGTTATTATAATGCAATAGTACTGACAGATTCAAATAATATAAGCAGAGATATAATAAAAATGGCAAGGGCAGGATCTGATAAAAGGGTAAAGAATATGGATATATATACCACGGACAACCATGTTGTAAATGTGGGCGAACTGGACATCAACCCATTAGGTATGCACTGTGATCCGGAACCAGTTGCAGAGCTGATAAACAATACAGTTCTCAAGGCAATAGAAAATTCAGGCCCCGCAACCATAGGAACACATACTGAATACACAAACGTCACAATGGGGGAGGAAAATTCCTTCCATAACCTCATGGAGACAGTTCTGTTATCAATCAGAAAAGCCAAGTATTCAATAGCCTTTGTTTTGATTATATCAATGTTTATCTCTGTATTGTCCTTCCGTTACATAGTTTTCCATTTATAGGGCCTTACGGCTCATTATCAAATCCAGGATTACGAATGCTGTCAAGGTCTGTATCACCGGGACGGCCCTGAATGATATGAAGGGGTCATGCCTTCCGGTAACCTTAACTTCGGAGGGTTCCATGCTCTTTATATTAACCGTCTTCTGTGGCAGCCTGATGGATGACGTTGGCTTCATGGCTATATTAAAAGTTACTGGCATTCCGGTTGTAATGCCCCCAAGGATGCCTCCAGAATTATTTGTTCTGGTAATAATTTTTCCATTCTCAATATAGAATTCATCGTTTGCCTCTGATCCCCTCATACCACCAAGCAGGAACCCAGAACCGAATTCAATTGCCTTCAGTCCCGGTATAGAAAACATGGCTTTTGAAATCTCACTCTCCACAGAATTAAAAAATGGCTCACCTACTCCGGAAGGAACATTGTAAACCTCCGTGCTTATTATGCTTCCGAGGCTATTACCTTCCTTAATTATCTTTAATATTTTCTGGTACAGCAATTCATCATTTTCCCTATCCGGCATCCTGGTCTTAAAGCCATATACATAGTCTTCATCCACAGGGACTTTTGATGCAATTGATATGCCTCCTGCAGATTTTATATATGTAACTATTTTTATATTGTACTTTTTAAGTATATGCATGGCAAGTGCACCGGCGGCAACAAGGGGCATTGTCATCCTCCCCGAAAAAAATCCACCGCCTTCATAGTTCCTGTATTCACCGTACTTGTAGAACATGGTCAAATCGGCATGTCCTGGTCTTGGGTTATCCCTCAACTCATCATAATGCCTGTCTATGTAATCCCTATTCTTGAAAATGAAAGTGAATGGAGATCCGTCTGTGAACCCATTCCTGCATCCGCCTATTATTTCTATTGAATCATCCTCGTTTCTCTGGGTTGTTATGAGGCTCTGCCCCGGTTTTCTCCTGTCAAGCCATCTCTGTATGAATTCCAGGTCTATGTTTATTCCGGCAGGGATACCATCCACAGTACCGCCTATGTAAGGACCGTGTGATGATCCGAATACTGTGAGTTTTATCTCATTGCCCAGTGAAAACATTAGGCTAGGATGTAATTATAATTTATTAATATTTTTATATGACATTGCAA
>JAJZWN010000052.1 GCA_021846695.1 Thermoplasmata archaeon | reverse complement strand
GAAGGGCGAAATCATTTTTGGCCTTTATGTCATTTACTGTTTCAATATTGAAGGAATGACCTGAAACTGAAACATTGAAGGTCTTCTCTATATAAGAATCAGGGGCAATATTATAAGTTCCATTAAGGGTCAGTGACGGATCATACATCGTCCTTTCATACGCATAAGTGATCCCAGCCCCTGTGAGTATAACCAGAACCAGAGCAACCACAACTAATTTTCCCTTACTGAATCCTGTCGGCATTTACTCCCTCCTAACTTAATTGCGGAACATTAAGCGATACCTGTCCATTTGCACCCTCCAAGTCACAGCATGGTCCTTCGGTAAGCTCCTGAACATATGTTTGAGTATTTAGGACTCCAGTTATGACGCCGCTGCTGTCGTAGCAAATTGTGGCAGAAATCTGGAAAGTATCAGACTGTTCACCATTGTAGGAATCATAATTATACCATTTACAAGAAGATCCACTCCAGGATTGATCTCCGGATCCAGAACAGGCACAATCACCCGGATGGCAACATACAATATATGGGACAAAACTTCCTCCTGCTATGTTTCCATATGTCTCAGCATTTTCAGAAGCGCTGATTCCCAGAGTTCCCTCATTCACATTCCTGTACAGTGGTTGATGGTGTACAAGATAGTACTGAACACCAACATAGAACATTATCAGTGTCATTTCAGAAGTTTCGTTTATGTGATGTGGTATGAAATAAACAACTGAAGTGTTTGAAACAGGTATTCCATATGAAAGCCCATTGCTTCCCTTAACGGCTATTTTGAATGTTATATTATCATAATATAACTGAATGAGCATTGCATTATTTTCATAGATTCCGGATATGGCACCTGTTGCATTGGGGAATGTCTCTTCAAAGTAACCTGCACCTGTGTAGATGTCTGAACCATGTGGAAACGCCATGTTGCTGGTGGATGAAGCGAGGTTGTTCAGCGCTGTTATGACCTCATCTGGAGCTAACGAGGCATAGAAAACAACACCATTGGAAGCTATGTCGCACTTATTTGCGGAGAAAATGAGTACTGTCGCGAGATTTATGTTATTTCTGTTTATATATACTGTCCCTGTAATGGACCACTTGGACATGGGTATTATTACAGGTTTGAAGAGCATAATTATTCCTCATCCATAGATAATAATAATCATATTTATACTTTTTTGATCCATTTTATTTGATCCTCGCCAAGCCATTTATCGGTGGAAAGTAAATTCGAAACTTCACCCAATTTTATGCAGTGAAAATTGAATAATCTGGTTGGGGACAAATAGTTTAGTAACTAAAAGATCATGCCGATTATTAACAATATTTTAAAATATTTGAGTAAATTATGGATGGAATAAGAATGCATTCGTTTAATGAGAAAAAGGTTGAAGAAAAGGAGCCAATAGATGTTTATTCATTAATAGACGAAAATGAGAAAGCAGTAAAGATAATAGACGTAAGAGAACCTTTTGAATATTATGGTGACATGGGACATGTAAAAGGATCTGAGTTGATACCACTCAATGACCTTCCTAATCATTTGGAAGACTTGAGAAAGTCGAATACTACAATAGGGATAATATGTAATAGTGGGGAAAGAAGTTACTATGCATGCTCATTTCTCATGGAGAATGAAATAAAGAACGTTTTCAATGTAAGAGGTGGCATAATCAGATGGCATTTATCCGGGCTAGATGTTGATTATGATTAAAGCTACACTAACATTTTAGAATTAATTAATGAAATCATTTACAATTTACTATTAAAATGGACGTGTGGAATTTTCACTGTGCCAATGTACTGCCAGAGGTTACGGGTGTATATGTTACTCTCGCTCATGGCATGCCTTTCCATGTACCCATATACAACGAAATCCATCGACAGGATGGATCTATTCCCCTTATATCCGTAATGGATACCTGAAGTAAATAGATCTGAATTTTTCAAAAGGAGGAAAAGACATAACAGTGAGAATGGGGTGAAAATCAGATTTCACGGAATTGATCAGAAAAGCAATGGACCTGAAGGGGTGATTGACGATTAGTGCGCACACATCACTGTGTTTGAAAATCGGTTAAGAATAGTGCTTCATGGCCAACTAAAACGAAATAAGTACAAAATCACTTGTAGTTAATAAAAATAAATGTTATGGGATTAAAAAATTAGAAAAATGTGGAGAATTTTCCGACTCCAGTTTCCAAATTCCTTTCCAGTGCCAATACATTAAATGTTAAATGTGGAACCATATTAAAGAGGGAAGAACCAGAACTGCCCCCAACATCTCCAATTTTCGTTCCATTTGGCAATGTCACAAAGAAATGTCCCTGTTTACCTGCGAGATTCATGTAATAGATAGCCTTCGATATATTATAATTGTACATCGGAAGATGTCCGGGATTATAGTAGTTCTTGAAAACCGGCGATATTGGTCCTAGTGATTGAACTGCAAGTGGTGTACCATTGTATATAAACGGGCTCATTAATGCTGAGTAGTTTGTAGCGTATTCCAAAGCAAGCCTGAAATCCGTGATGTTAGTAGGGAATACCTGGGTGTTTAAAGAGATGTAGAATACACCTGGTTCAGCACCAAAGTTTTTGAATGACGTATTCAATGGTAATCCCTTGAATGGAGAAGCCCCGGCGATTTGTCCAATATACGACGAGCTTACATACGATATTTGATAACTGTTGTGAAGGAACCCACTTACTCTTGAACTGTGTGAACTTGTGTAATCGATAACGATGTTATGTATATGTGCCTGTTCTGCAACAGCTGGTACTGCCTTAGCAGAGGCACCCCAATAGTTAGTAGTATTTTTAAGTGTTATTGTAGACATGCTTGAACCGATAGTTTTCATATAATATGGTCCAGTTCCTGGAATCCCGTGTGTGTTTGCATAGGAGTTTACTGCGTTTGCCTGAACTCCGCCATGTTGATCAACATAGTTCGGAGCAACCACTGCACCCCACCATGCAGACAGATCCGTCAGGAAGAATTTATAAGGCGATAGAAGGTTTACATTTACCTTATAATGACTAGTGGAATTAACGCTAACTGCCTGATTTTTGTACTCCATAACCTTCATATCTGTCGTGTTGTAGGTGAAGTTAGAAAGTATGTTTGACAGATCGCTAGCAGCAACCTGTGCATTTTGGGTAGAATTGGACCCTATATGGTAATTTCCGTATCCAGCGGCTTGCAATGCATGCTCAATTCCGAAGGGCAATGCCAGTCCAGTGTTGCCATACTGTGTTGCATTAAAGAGATAACCGATATAGTTTGCCACACCGGGTCCCTGACCCATCAGTATAGTCCTGTATAGGGAGAACCACACAGATGTTGCATTGAAACTCAAACCGTTGCTGAAATTAACATTGTGCCTCAGATCAAACGTATAGTTCTGGTAATTCGTAGTTATATTTGTTATGTTGGTATCTGTATTGTTTGCCAGAACAGGAACTACCTTTGTTATATTTGAACCATCGAACTCCACTAACTGTTGATATATGGCACTGAATAGAGGTCCATCCTGAGTGTAAAAGCCGGTCGCAGGATCGAGTGCATCAGGTGCGGCAAGTTGCGCAGAGTCAGTTAGGGTATTGTTTGCAGGAGCCTTTAATCCATTTACTGCTGACGTATTGTATGACATCATATTGTAGTAATATGCCTGATATGGGTTGTATGTGAAGTTGTTTACGTACGGTTGTACAAAGAAGTAAGTATCAGGGTTTGGTAGCCAGATCCACGGAGCCTGGTGATATATTATGCTGTAAGCCTGAGAGACATTTTGGATCTGCTGTGTCTGGTTTGTGTTGAATTCCAAAGTTTGGTACATTTTCTGTAGTGTTGAATTATCGAACCATGGGAGATCACCAGATAGTCCTCCGTATTGTATATCACTCACTGCCATTAACTGCTGTGCAACAGGGTCGGGCCAATCGGGAAACCAACCCAGGTCTACCATTCTTGGTGTACCGTTTGGCGTGTTCCATCCGTCAGTTACAGATGGGGTTACGGCCTTTACAGATATAGGCAAGCCTATAGCTTTAAAGTTGGTTGCAAGCGATGACAGCTGTTCCTGAGTTAATGCATTAACCGGTGACAGAGTAGTCAGATTCATAGCTGGCAAATTGGTTGACGGGCGAGTAGCTTTATAGGCATAGAACCCACCAACGCCAATTAAAACGAGGGCGACGACAACCACAATTATTTTTTGTGAACTTTTCATCGTACGTAAAGACAAATATTGGTATAAGAATGTTTCGCACATCAAGGAGGGCAGAATGAGGGGAGGATAACCATTCCATCGTTATACTATACTCAGATTTCCATAATGATTTAGTAAATGTATCTGATACAGTTAACATGGGCGTTGATTCTATGGATAATTTATGGGATAAAAATCTAGAATCTTTGAATGAAGAGGTGTTAAAATGGAAGAAAGAGATAGAACTAAAAAGGAATCAGATACTGTCGATAAAAATGGACCTGGATACGATTTTAAAGATGCAGGCCTCAATATACGAGAAAATCGAAAATCCGAAAAAATGAGTTTGATAATGAGTATTCTCCAGCTTAGATCTGAAAATGCCGGTTTGAGTATGGAACTTATAGAGCTTCAAGATTCAGTTAGACGCGAGATTATGAGGTTATCCGGTTTAATATCAATACTAAACATTGGTGATAAGGCTGAAATACCTGTCGATATAACGGAAAATTTTGAAGTAATGTTTGATAAATACCTTAAGAAATCATAAATTTTTGGACAGCCCATCTTTAACTGTTCCTCCTTTAACTTCAGATTCCTTGGAGTAGCCCATTTTTTGCCGGATCTTTTGCTCTATCTCTTTTCCATTCTCCACGTCTTTAATTACTATATTTCCTCCTTTGTGTATGACATATACTGTTGATAGATTGAATTTACGTTGCAGGAAACCACTGTTCTCGAACACATCAATTATTCCTTCATACTTCAGATTGATCTTACGAAATTTCAAATCGGCGTGAAGACCGTCTTGAGATATACTAAATCTGTATGAGCTCTTGAGTGCAATATATATAATTAGAAGTAGATAATAGACAAATACGAAGATTAAGTAATCAATTATTTTACCTGGTCTAATTTCGAGGAAAAGGGAGAACGCCATTAAAAGTATTGTACCTTTAACAATAGTCTTCTTGATGGTTTTATTCATACAACCAGCAAGCTACCAGGTAATTTCCATGATTCCTAAGAGGAGGTTCTTGAGTTTTGCATCTTTCCATTGCAAATGGGCATCTTGGATGAAAACTACATCCTTCTGGCCTGTTAATCAGGCTTGGTACATCTCCCACGGGAGGCTTGAGTTCCTTGGAATTTGTTGTGGGTATTGAAGTAATAAGAAGCTGAGTGTATGGATGCAGTGGCTTTTCCAACACCTCTTCATTTTTTCCATATTCAATAATCTTGCCAGCATATAAAACAACTATAAAATCAGCAATATATTTCGCAACGTAGATATTGTGTGTGATAAATACGTATGTAAGTTTGAACTGCTTCTGTAGGTCAACGAGTAAATTCAATATCTGTGCCTGAATAGATTCGTCCAGCGCAGAAGTGGGCTCGTCCAGAACGATGAGCTCCGGTTTCTTGATTATCGCTTTAGATATTGCTACCCTCTGTACCTGACCACCCGACAATTCCCTTGGTTGTTTATCCTTAAGTTCATTATAGGGCAATCCGACCTGCTGCATTATGTCCTGTACCTTTTCCTCGTCAAAATTTTTCAAGGATTCTGATATTATATGCTTGATTTTCATTCTTGGATTCAATGACGTTGAGGGATTTTGAAAAACCATGTCTATATTTTCCCTTATATCTGCCGTATTCTTTTTATTTACCTCTTCCCCTCTAAAAAATACCTTACCCGAAGTTGGTTTTTCTAAAGTTACCATGATTTTTCCCATGGTAGTCTTTCCAGAACCGCTCTCACCAACCACGGCCAGCACCTGATTCGATGTCAGTGTGAAACTTACGTTATCAAGTGCCTTAACATAGATTGGTTTGGTCCTCATGGCAATTTCTAATAGTCCTCTTTTCTGCGACAGATAGTATTTCCTTACATCTTCAAATCTGTATATTTCACTCATATAACCAACACTTAACCTTTCTATCTTGAACGTCCAGTAGTTTGGGTTCTTCTTGCATACATCTTTCAAACACGAACTGACATCTGTTGCTGAATTTACAACCATCTGGTAATGATAGATAAGATGGCGGAGACCCCTTGATTGAAAAAAGCTTTCCAGAAGTCTTTGAAGAATTTGGTATGCTACCGATTAGTCCTGACGTGTATGGATGAAGTGGTTTCTTAATGATGCTTTCTGTGTTTCCCGATTCCATTATCCTTCCACTGTACAAGACTACTAGATTGTTGGAAAGAACATATGCTAGTCCAATATCATGCGTTATGAAAATTATGGTCATTTTCATCTCTTTATTTAACGTTCTTAGTAGGTTAATTACCTGAGCCTGTATTGTAACATCCAGGGCAGTGGTTGGTTCATCTGCTATCAAAATTTTTGGTTTAAGAAGCAACGCCATGCATATAACGACTCTTTGGACTTGTCCCCCGGATAACTCGTGCGGATATCTTCTCATAATGGAATCTGCATCTGGAAGTCTTAGACTGATAAGAGATTCTTCTGCTTCTTTCCGCATTTCGGCTTCATCCGTGCTTAAATGGTCTCTTTCCCTTCTTATCCTTGCTGCTTCAATCAACTGAAAACCAACTGTTTTTACTGGATTTAAACTGTTTAATGGATTTTGAAAAATCATGAAAATAGATGTACCTCTGATTTCTGTCATTCTGTTTTCAGATATTTTCAGAACATCTTTGCCATCGAAAATAACTTCACCTTCGGCGGATCCAGTGCCCGGTAACATCCTTGTAAGAACCTGCCCCAGTGTCGATTTCCCAGAGGCAGATTCACCGACAAGTGAGATTATATCGCCTTCTTCCAAATCAAGATTCATGTCTTCAATTACCTTAAATTTACCAACTACAGTATTATAAAATACACTCAGATTTCTGATAGTCAACAGCATTTCGTCACCTAATAATTGATCCTATTTGATATTATGTCCTGAAGTCTATCACCTAATAAAACAAACCCGATAACAATAACCAGAATTGCGAGGCCTGGAAATATTGCCCACCACCATGCCGTTGGAAGAGCGCCCACACCATCCGCTGCCATTGAACCAAGTTCCGGGATTGGTGGTGTTAAACCTATTCCTAGAAATGCCAGTGTAGAATAGGTTAAGATTACGTTGCCGAAATCCAGTGCGGCATATGCTATAATTGGATCTGTGTCGTTTAGGAAGAGGTACCTGAAAAAAAATCTTATTTTGGAAACATTGTTTATTTTAGAAGCCTGTACAAAATCCAAGTTCTTAATCTTTAAGGTTTGACCCCTGAAGAATCTAGTGTAAATTGGCCACCAGACAACCATCAAACCTATTATTGCCCCGGTATAAGTTGCATTAAGCACCACACTGATTGCTATGACAAGTATCAGGGCTGGTACTGCGAGAAATGCGTCTGTTACCCTCATTATAATTTCATCGGTCATTTTTCCCATATATCCTGCCGTAATGCCTAAAACTGCTCCAATCAATATTGCGGAAGCAACAACCAACACTGCAATGAAAGCGTCCCTTGGAACTGCGTATAAAAGTCTAGAAAGAATATCTTCACCCTCGGCGTTTGTACCAAGTAGATAAGTCGAACTTGGCCCCTGCATTGAAATGTGGTAGTTAAAGTTAAATGGATTGTGGGGCAAAAGGATACTTCCAAGATGAGGGTCACTAAACATTCCGGAAAAGATTTCAAGCATACCCTGTATAAATGACCAGCCGAAAAATATGAGGACAATGATCATCCCGGCAAATCCAGTTTTATCCTTATATACCATCTTTAGATAAAAATTTAATTTCCCTTGCGTATCCTTTTTTTCCTCCTGCTTATGAGTCACGTTTTCAATCATTCTAATCTCACCCTTGGATCGAGTACGCCATAAAGTATATCTGCTATCAGATTTGCTGCAATTACAGATAATCCAACTATAATGGTTGTATCAAGTATGGCAATGTAATCGAGTGTATAAATCGCGTGTACAATGAACCACCCCATTCCATGATAGTCAAATATATCTTCAATTATAACTGCACCTGCTACGGAATAGGCAAACAATAGAGCAATCAGTGTTATTAAAGGAATCGAGGCATTTCTTAGAGCAACACTATATATTGCTTTTTTTCTCGGGACCCCTTTCATGATGCTTAATCTAAAATAATCAGTTTCCATTATATCTAACATAGATGACCTGGTGAGCCTTGTAACGATTCCAAAACTGATCAGAGAAAGTGCAATAACTGGAAGGATCATGTGATGAATGAGACTTATAAAATAAGGCCAATCACGTGCAATAATAGAGTTTAAGATAGGAAATGAAGTATAATTTTGTGGTGTATTGAGCAATGGGTTAACCATGTGTACCGCTGGAAGAAGTCCTAAGTCGTATCCAATAAATAGCTGTAGCATCGCAGCAACTAAAAATGGGGGAGATGCCCAAGTAGCGAGATAAACGCCCTTTACAACATGGTCTGTAGGTTTTCTTCTTTTTGAAGCCGCAAGAGCACCAGTAAAAATTCCAATTGCAACGGAAAGTATTATGGCAGGTATAACTAGTTCAAGAGTTCTTGGCAGAAACTTAGCTATTAGGGATATTTCGGGCACTTTGTATGTCGGATCCACCCCAAGGTTTCCGTGGAAGATGGCAACCATATAAATAATCATTTGTTCATATATGGGTTTATTTAGCCCGTAAGTTTTCTCAATAGTAAGAAGTTCTGCAGGAGGTACATGTGGACTTCCAGCATAAATACGCGCCATAGCTGCGGGAGATGGAGCAATGATATGAATGAGAGAAAACAAGAATACAATAAGAATTACAACGGTGATTAAGGCATTTATGCCCCTTCTAACTATAAACAAAACCGTTTTCGACTGCATTCAAACCACAAATGAAATGGTTTGCTTTAAATGTTTTGGTCGTTTTAACGACGTAAATTTGGGCTTAGTTTGTTGAGCAGCACTACCTCTGATCTATCTGTGAGAATGGACATTTAAAAACAGGAATTACGAAAACTACGTATAAGAAACATATATAATTAATTGAACATATGAAGCTTATCAGACTCCCAAATTTCATCTGAGTCAAATCCTCAAACCTTATATACACACCAAAGATGATAGGTTGTCTTTTTTAGACAAAAGGAAGTAATAGAATGGAAGGAACTACCAAAGTTAAAGACCTAACACCTTCCTCAAGACGAGTAAACGTTTTGGGAAA
>JAJZWN010000051.1 GCA_021846695.1 Thermoplasmata archaeon | reverse complement strand
TAAAATATGACTTTTTATTGCCTGAATTTATAGTTCTTTGAAATTTCGGCGTATCCTTTAGGGCCAGGTACCGCTGTTCAACCATTATCAATTTGCTCAAAAACAAAGTCTGATTTTTCATCTAACTCCCCCCCAGGAGATCCCGTGCGTTAGCGTGGGGGGAATTGGGACCCAGAACTGTATGGACTTACAGTATCTTACCAACTTTACCTTCTTTACGTTAACATCCATCTTCTTTTTACCATTCCTTATTATTACATAATTTCCATAACTATGAACCCCAACAACGCCGTATCTGCTCTCCCCGAATTCCACTACATCACCGGGTTGTAAGGGATATCTTCTCCTTCTTATTGATGGCATGAACCACTTTCTGTTAATTTGAAAGGAACGGTTATTTCTTCTTCTCTGTGTTGCATTGAAAACAGTGGATCTTGCCTGCGTGGTTCCTCCAGCAATCACAAATGCATCGTTGGCATGACTCTTATCCAGTCCAAGAGAAATGCGGTTCTTCTTTGTTATGTACCCGAATGTATATGCTGATCCTGTGAGCTGGGTGAGTTTCCACCTTACGGTGTTCATGAATGCTGCAACTCTCAATGGCATCGATGCCGTTTTTCTCACTTCAGGATGTCCAAACTCTTCTGCAGTGAGGTTATTCTTCTTCTGATTACAGTCATGGCATGAGATGGCAAGATTGTCTACTGTATTGGAACCGCCTCTGGATTTAGGTGTGAGATGTTCTATCTCTAGTGGTATGTTTGTATTGCTGCAATACACACAGGTAAGATGGAATTTCTCAAGGAGGTATTCCCTGATCTCATATCCCTGAAGTTCTCCCTGCTGGTATTCTATCCCTGATATCCCGGGATCCTGCATCTTCTGGGTATCAAAGGATGCGACTTCTATGACGGTTTTAGTTACCGGAAGGATCCTCTTCAGCTTCTCAATAAGGCTGATATGTGTCTGGAGCTTATGCTCTATGCTAGGTGCAAACCATCCCTCCCTGTTGTTCCCCCGGTTCATGAACCGTGATTGCCTGTACCACAGCCTGTTTCTCCTGCCTCTGCGATACATGGATTTCTCCACGTTCAGTTTTGGCATGTCAGTTCTCATGACAGCTTCTCCCGAGATCAATTCTCTTTTTTCTGTTACCACAGAGAATCCAATGTGCTTGTATCCAGCATCTATACCCAATGTTACTGGTTGTTTTGTCTCTCCAGTTGCATATAGAAGTTGTATAGTGAATGGATTTGAACTGATCACCCTTGCTTTTCCAGATTTCAATAGTGTTCGTGCCTTTCCTGGTGTTGTTGGCATTAATGGTTCGTTGCGCATGTTTATAACAGGAACCCTCAGGTCCTGCCCAGTCATGCCTGACTGTAGGTCCACATCGGGGTTGTTAGAAGGGGTTTTTAAACCATGCACACTGAGAGTTTCCTCTCTATTTAATGCATGATCACAGTTGCCACGGACTTGTGGAGCATCTGTAGGTGTGTATGTATTTCTCCGGTCTAACTTCTGCCTTTCTTTCATATGTTTCACCATGTTTTTAAAGTCCCCTAATCAACTCTTACGCTGTTCCTCACGGAACAAGCCCTTCCGTCAGGGAGGAGTGGTTGACTTTATGGATTCCCTCAAAGAATCAAGCAGGTTATCAAGATCTTCATCGCCAGTAAGCTTTAGGAATATACCCTCAAGGTCATTATTGCTGGATCCTGCCTCATTTTTTAACTGGTCAAGATTCCCAGTGCCCGCTATATTGCCATTGTATAGTATAGATATGGTATCACACACATTCTCTGCTATTTCCATAATATGCGTGGAAAATATTACCGTTTTTCCCTTTTTTGTCATGTCTTTCAATAGTTCCTTGATTATCTTAGATGATTTTGGATCGAGTCCATTCATTCCCTCATCCATAACAATTATTTTGGGATCATGTATTAATGATCCTATTATTGCAACCTTCTGCTTTGTCCCGAATGATAAGGACCCTATAAATTCATCAAGATATTTCCCTATTTCAAGTGCATTGGAAAATGCGTTTACCCTGTCTCTCAATATATTGTCATCTATTTTGAATACCGATGCGAGGAAATTGAAATATTCTATGGGTGTAAGTGATTCGTATAATGCAGGTGTTTCAGGTATATATCCGATCATGGATTTTATATTGTCTGCATTTCTTGAAACTGATATTTCATCAACCATTATGTCACCTGAAGAGGCAGGCAATATGCCAGCAATTATTTTTAGTAAAGTTGTTTTGCCGGAACCATTAGGACCAAGAATGCCGTATATCTGTCCACCTGCTATGGATAAATTTATGCCATTAAGGGCTATAGTATTACCATAACGCTTGTACAGATTGTTTATTTCAATAATATTCAACACCATATCAACAATATAAAGAGTTATACCTATTATAAATATTTTTGTTGATGGCAGTCAAGCTTAATACTGGAAGATTTTATATATTGTTACATTCAAAACAATGAAATGTGGAATATCAGGTGGAATATTTCTCCTACTGTAAAAGTTACTGCAGCAGCTCCCAGTGCCAGTAATGCTGACCTGAGTCCAGATTTAAATATGGGTGTATTAAGAGATAATGCCACAATTGAGTTTGAGATTCCCTGTGCTATGAACACAAGTGTCACTGAAAGTATTACTGCAGTATATTTATAAAAGAAAATAAAGGGCAGTATGGGAATTACAGCGCCAAGTACATAGGAAATTGCAGTGTTTAATGCGGAATTTGTAGCCTCCGAAGAATATTGCTGAATCATATTTTCCACTCCCTTGCTTTTAGAGAATATATTCTTTCGGTTGAGCATGGCAATTTTATATTCAGATTCTGATTTTTGTGCAAGATATGCTCCCAGGGTCATGCTGAATGTTCCACTTATGCCCACAACCACACCACTTAATGCTATGTCTATATGGCTTGTTATTATTGCAGAAAGGCCCACTAGGGTAGCTAAGACTTCCACAAGTCCATCACTCATTCCGTATAAAAAATCCCGGCTTTTTTGTATATTCTTTGCACTCATAGAGATTTTGTTTGCAAATATTTCTTCGTGCTCCATTTCAGAGATTATCAAATCGTTTACCTTTTTCTTATAGTCATCGTCCTGTTTATAACTGTCAAGGTATGCTTTATATTTTTTAATCGACTGGTATTCACCATGTTCAAGAAGATTAATAATAAGGCTTTTTCCAAGTATGTTCCTTAATAGTTTCATGAAAAAATATTTGAATTTCCTGTATGTTATTTTATTAACGTCCACATTGGAGGATTTCAATGCCTGACCCCAGAAATTAGCATGCTCACTTTCTGTAGTAGCCAGTTTCCGGAAATTTTCCTTTAGCTCTGGGTCTTCTGTTTTCCTAAATAGATAAGTATAGAATATCATATCAGTCAATTCATCACGAAGAAATTTTACCTGATACTTTGGGTTGGAATCGGCAACCATGTAAACTTTATAATTAAATCATATAAAAGTCCTTTTGAGATTTTCGGTAAACCTATGAAATTTTTTACAGATGATTATGTCAGAAAGGAAGTTTATGACTTACGAAGTAGATACCATGAACAAAAAAGAACCAAGATAATTATAAGAATCTGAACTCGCCTATTTTAACCCATAGGTATCATGTCCTTGAACACACCAATAATCTTTTCTACTATCCTCTCCATCTTTGACAGTTCAAAGATAATCTCGTTGATGGACATTTTTCCAAGCAGACTGTAGCCCTTTAGCATTTTCAGTAATATCAAAGATTCTATGGCTGATTCTGGCTATATGAGACAATAAGCAATTATGGCAAAATGCATGCATATGGAGGATCGAGAACGTAATAAAACATTATAGGTAATTATAAAAATAATAACTGACGGAAATTATAATATAAAGGGAATTAAACAGAATAACTGGTTTGAATAAGTTTATATAATACAATGTAAAGATGACGTTTGAATAACAAATAAATTTATATATATGAATATTATACCACAAATATGAGTGTTATTAGAAAATCTCATATTAATAATACTAAAATGTTTTTAATAGTTTTTACAGCTATAATCATGGTTGGTTCTGCCTTTGCGGCGATTTCCCAAACAGGAAATGGAAATTATGTTGGCGATATTAACGCAAACGTTAATACATTGCATCCCGGTCTAAATAGTATGGATGTTAACAATCATCCGATTCCTGTAAATAACACCATATTGAAAGGATATAAATATATACACCAAACTCCTACAAACAAAAATATACGATTTACAGTAGATGTTCCTTTAAATAATGTATCACTTTTAAATTCATATGCCAATGAAGTTAATACTCCTGGATCTCCGTTATATCATAAATTTATGACTAATAAGGAAATAAAAAACATGTTTTTGCCCGTTAATCGATATAATCATGAAATTACGATCTTAAAAAGTAAAGGCTTTCATGTAGATTCTTCATCTTCAGACCCTATAATAGTCGCATCACAATCTGCAGGGTATATATCAAATGAGTTGGGATTAAATATAAGTTGTTATTCAAATGGAATTTCGAGTTATTATTATGGATACGGCACCCCTTCATTGAATAATGTTAATGTCCTAGTCACAAATATTACAGGTTTATATTTATCGCATCCTTCCACTTTGGTAACACAAAAGGAATTTCAGCATACATATAAAAGTGAAAATCAAACCGCACCCTTAGAAGGATATTCACCTAAATATCTTGAGCAGGTTTATAACGCTACATCATTGTATAAAGAAGGATACAATGGTTCTGGTAAAACTATTGGAATACTTGATTTTGGTGGTGATCCGTATATAAAAGAGCAATTAAGTTATTTTGACCATGAATTCAATATATCTAATTCCCCCAATTTTACAATAGTGCCAGTAGGCCCTTATCAACCTCTATGTGGTGTTACATCTGGGTGGGCAGGAGAAATAAGCCTTGATGTTGAATCCTCACATACCATGGCCCCAGGAGCGAATATAACACTGTATATAGGGAATCTTAATTGTGCCCTTGCACCCTTAATAGCCACTATAGATTCGCAGGATAAGGTCAATACACTATCGCAGAGCTTCTCCATACCTGAATCGGATCTTTCCAGTACTGCGAGCGGATATGAGGCATGTATACAGACCACGAATGAATTATATGCTATGGGGTCATTGGAGGGCATAACATTCAGTGCATCTTCTGGAGATGTTGGAGCAAGCGGTTTCAGCACTGGTCCACTAGGAACGGTGGGATATCCTGCAACATCACCATATGTAACAGCTGTGGGTGGAACAAGCACATACCTTGATATAAACGGAACGCAGGTAGTATCATTTAACCAAACCGCATGGTCCAATTACGGTTTTGTTCCTCAAGAAGTGAATTATGGTGGATCAACTGGTGGAATAAGTTATATACAACCTAAACCATTTTATCAGGACTCGTTGAAGACACCTAAAAGTTACCCGAATGGTAGGATGGTCCCTGATTTGTCATTTGAAGCTACTTTATATCCGGGATTCTTCTATGTTATGCCAGGAAATGTTACGGGATTATCAGGTGGAACCAGTGAGGCGAGCCCCCTATTTTCTGGATTAATGGCATTAATGGATGATGCTGACCATACAAAGGCAGGAATGATAAATCCAGACATATATTATATGGGTGAACATAATTATAGCAAGGTCTTTAATCCTGTGACTTTTGGATATAATATACCCTTCACCGACCATTATGGATACAACCTGGTCAATGGATGGGGTTCATTGAATATAGGAGCGTTTGCAAAGGAATATAAATTGCTTAATTACAATGTTAAACCTAAACTTAATATTATAATAAAAACTACAAATGAAAATTTAACAGATATTGCCCTGGGCATGAATAATGCTACTGCCTTGCAGGAATATACCCCGGGTATGACTGTATATGTGTTGGCAGAAATCCAAGAAAATGTTACAGGGAAATTATCCAATGTAACCACAGGCTATTATAATGCATCATTAGTAACATTGAATGGAACGGTATTGTCTACCAAATTGTCTTATAATAGTTCATTGTCTAAACTCGCATCAAAAAATGTATGGGAATCCTCATTTATCATGCCATCAAATGCCACAGGTCCTTCTTATATAGATGTCTCTGGGCACAATGGAACAACCTACGGAAATAATGTTGACAACATATTCAGCGGATATTATGTTCATATATTTAACCCATCAGCAACAGAACCAATATCAACAGAATGTGGCATACCAGTTAGTGGAGAATTAGAATGGTTAAATGGGACAGTGGTAAATAATACACAATTTCATTTAAAACCATATAATGTTACAATGTCACTGTATACTTATTCCATAATGTCAAATGAATATACAAATGATCTCAATTTGACCCTGGTTGATACTAATGGAACATTGAGTGGGCTTATACTGGGAAACTATCCTGATACGGTTGCATTATTGAAAGGTATAAATGCATATGCATATATTCCTTTCATGAATGGAGCGTATCTTCAAGGTACTGAGATCTTTGGGCCTGTCATTGGTGAGCCTGGAACTGTTGGCGCTGGCCAGAATATATTAGTTCGTGGTACTGTAATGCCACCTACTAACGAATTAACAGGTCTGGGTTCCTATTGCTCAAATATAACATTTTCATTGATTAATCCAAACAATCAGGTTGTGAGCAAAATTACCACAAAACCTGTAGATTTAGAACTTATTACTGGTGTGGCTGTGGCTGACCAACTACCTGTACCTTTAAATGCCACCTCGGGGTTATACACAATATTAATCAATACAACATACAAATCCGTAAACTACAATGATTACATTAACGGGTCGTTCTATGGGCAGATATATGTTTCATCCCAGTATAATATCCCAAAAATTAGTGTAAATTCATCACTTTACGAGGGAGAAACAACACATATAATGGCAAATATACAATTTAAAAATGGAACTGAGGTCAAATATGGAATGTACTCAGCAACACTATACCCAAAAATATTGAGCTCGGAGTATTCTATTGAAACAGAACTTACGCAAATACCACTATATTATAATTCCACTATAAACAGATGGGAGGGTACTATGGTTCTACCATCTCCATATAACTCAGGCAGTTATGGAAAAGATTATTACGGTTTATCCTTAACCGCAGCTGAGTTGCCTGTTGGGCAATATTATATCTATGTATCAGGTATCTCTTCCAACGGTGTGCCGACAACCACAAATTCAAATGCACAAAAAGAGATAACAATAGAGCCATATGACTACATCACCAATACCATTGAAAATTCTTTGGTGCAGAATTATGGACTAGCCTTAAATAATGTTACTATGGACCATTTTACTGGCAATCTTACAGGTAGTGTTTTATTAGCAATGAATACAGTTAATAATTCTAATCTAAATATATACTATTCTAGCATAAACGGTACTTTATATGTAAATAACAGCAATATACATTTATTCGATGTATACGGTTTGAATATAGTAGCTACAAATAGCACTATAACAATGGTTTCCAGTAGCCTAAATACATTAAATCTGAATATGTCTAGAATCATAAACGAAAACTCCACCGTAAATAAAATTACTCCTGGACAGGCACACATAAATATAATATCCCCAGTACAGAACGATTCGTACAATGGAACAGTGAATATCAAGCTAAATGTGGTCGGAAATGATATATCAAATGTAGAATTGTTCATAGCAGGTAAGGACGTGTATAATACGACAAATACAGGTTTGATACATTACTCATTTAATACAACGGGGCTTAAAGATGGATCATATCCTGTAACAGTGCAGGTAATACAAAAGGATGGAATAATATCCCAAAACAGTACAACATTAACTACAGATAATCAGATTTCTAACCTTGGCCATACAGTATCGAAGTTATCTAAAAGCAATGGCATTGTCTATGATATAGCATATGGAGGCGTGGCAGCAGGTTCAATTGGAATAGGACTTGCAGGATATCTGCTTGCAATCAGAAGGCTTAAAAAATAAACATTATTTCTATTTTTTTAATTATAATATTTTATAATAATGTCGCGTTTTACATCTATTTAGTGCAATTTTAATATTGCCGGAATTATGTTGGATGGTTATTTACAATGACTCTAATATTATGATAATTTGTATTGGTTAAATAGTGATTGATAACTAAATTTTAAATGAAAATGTACACATAACAAACTATATAACTGTTTTAGCATTATAATTTTATGGAAAATAATGCGTTGCTAAACGGTGTCAAGATATTAACAGACCTGCCAGGACCGAATGCAAAGAAAATTATAGAAGAGGATGAAAAATATCTGGCTACGTCCACAAAAGCTTTGCAGGTAGTTGCCTATAGGGGTCAGGGGTGCTATATTGAGGATGTTGATAACAATGTTTTTCTTGATTTCTCAAGCGGTATAAGCACGACAAACATAGGCTATGGCAATGAATACGTTATTTCAAAGGTTCAGGATCAGTTGCATAAACTATGGCATTTCGCAGGCACGGATTTTTATTATGGTGAACAGGTTGAATCAGCAAAGGCATTAATTGGGGTTTCTCCAGGAAGTCATGATAAAAAGGTCTTTTATACCAACAGTGGTGCTGAGAGCAATGAGGCCTCGTTGAAACTGGCCAGAAGTTATACAAAGCGGCCACAGTTCGTAGGGTTCATCGGCGGATTCCATGGAAGAACCATGGGAGCCCTTGCATTTACAGCATCTCAACCTGTGCATCATGAGGGATTTTTCCCTGAGATGGGTGGTGTAACACATATTCCATTTCCTGACCCATACAGAAATCCATTCAATATAGATGGTTATGAGAATCCTGAGGATCTGACAAATGCAACCATAGATTATCTTGAAGATTATGTGTTTGGAAAGTTTCTGCCGTCAAATAATGTTGCAGCTATACTTGTTGAACCAATACAGGGTGAAGGTGGATACATAGTACCGCCAAGGGATTTCCATAAAAAACTCATGGAAGTTGCCCACGACAATGAAATACTGTATATAATGGATGAGGTGCAAACTGGCTTTGGCAGAACCGGTTATTTCTTTGCGTCTGAATATTTCGATGTTGATCCAGATATTATGTCTGTGGCAAAATCAATAGCCTCTGGGATACCCATGGGTGCATCAGTTGTCAAAAGCCGGTACAATTTTGAGAAATCAGGTTTGCACTCAAACACATTTGGTGGGAATCTTCTCGCTGCTGTTTCAAGCCGTGCAACAATAGAGGAAATTAAAAAGAAGGATATGATTGGCAATGCCAGAAGTGCTGGAGGTTACCTGAATAAGAGGTTACATGAATTGCAAGATAAATATGATAATATAGGTGATGTGAGAGGACTCGGATTAATGCAGGCAATAGATTTTGTCAAAAACAGGAAGACAAAGGCACACTTCCGTGGGCTAAGAGATAAAACCGTAGAAAATGCATATAAGAAAGGACTCATACTACTCGGTGCCGGAG
>JAJZWN010000050.1 GCA_021846695.1 Thermoplasmata archaeon | reverse complement strand
CTTGAAGAGAAATTCTGGCTTGGCCTTGCCGATAGAAAATAATTCTACATACACAAAGTTTTTATAAATTTCAATTTTCACTATTGAAGAATAAAAGCATATTTTTTGTTTGCTTAGAATTTGTTAATTAATTTTATTAAAATTATAAAATTATTATTTCTGGTTTGCCCCTTTTGATTTTAAGGCCCTTGCTGAAAAGTATATCGCGCCTGATATTATTATCATTATAACATCAAGTAGGATACTGTCTATTGCTGATGCCGTCCATGGAAGCCTTTCATTAAATATCGGGGCTATACTTATTCTTGACTCTAATAGTAATATAGTATCAAGTATATAGAATATAAAAACAGGCAAGTAGAATTCTTTTTTATCACTCACATATATCATTGCAGATACTATTGCAATTGCAATTACAAATCCGAAGAATACTTTTACTATATATGGCAAAGTTAGCCCTAATAAAGTCATATGTATTCCAGCCCATATAGCTGAGCCCAATATCCCCAGCCATCTTAAAATATCAATTGCCTTATTTGTTGCCATGTATTGGTTATGGAAATCAATTTATAAATATTTTTCTGTACAATTATCAGAATTTTGTGTTGAAGATAAATAATTCATGAAATACCTATTTCATAGCATTGCAAATTGTTCTGCAATAAAAAGAAATAAATGAGAATAAATTGTGTGTGAACTGTATGAAAATTATCAGTTGTCTTTATTCCAGATCGTATGGTTATGCTGTGTATTAGATGGCACAAAAATGTAATTTTTTATATAATAAAAAAAATTAAGTTTAAAATATTCAATCTTTTCCTGCTTTCCATGAATACATATAATTTTTATCCTTTACAGATTCAGCTTTTTCCGTTGGCATAAGCCATTTATATGACTCTACCATAATTGCAACTTCGTCCGTTTTTGTTTCTCCCAGGCTATTTTCCACAACTCCGGGCTGTGGCCCATGGATTATCCCGTGCACATGCATGGTTATTGATTTCTCTCCTATGCCCTTTCTGCTCATAAAGTTCCCGGAGGAATAGAATATGAGTTCATCCGAATCAATATTATTGTGGTAATATGGTATGGGTATTGCCCTTTCATGGAAGTCAAATAATCTCGGGAGGAAAGCCCCTATCATAAAATGGTCTGCTTCGAACACTGTGTGGACAGGCGGTGGCATGTGCAATTTACCTACAATAGGTGCAAATTTGTCTATATTTATTGTAAATGGGTACAGATAACCATCATAGCCCTCTAAATCCAGTACAGGGTAAGTTCTGGAAATGTTAAGATAGTAACTGCCGTAGTCAACCATTATATGGTATTCGCCAGGAGATTCAGTGCTTTCATGAAATTCCGGGATTTCAATATCCCTTGTGTAATATGGCATGCCCTCTTTTATCTGCCCGTATTTATTCATGTAATGTGCAGGTATATCCATATGGTCTGATGAAATTGTGAAAAAGAAGAAAGACCGCTTATCCATAACTGCGCGGTATGTTGTTCCCCTTGGAATATAAATGAAATCCCCCTTCCTGAATTTCAGCGTGCCAAATGGCGATTCGATGGAGCCTTTGCCGGATTGTACATAAAAAACCTCATCGCAGAGGGCATTCCTGAAATAGGTATCAGGGCTTGTATCTGTATCTATTATTCCTGTGCTTGTGGAATCATTATAGAAAAGAGTCTGCCTGCCTGTGTAGAAGTTATTGAGCTTTCCAAGCATTCCGGTCTTTATATGCCTGTGTTCTACAAGATCTACACTGGATAATTTTTCCCTGTATTCCACAGAGGTTTTTTCAATTTCTGCCGGATCATATTTGTGGTATAGCAATGAATATTTTCCATCAAATGCCTTCAATCCAAATAGCTCTTCCTTAAAAATATGTGACCTGTCATCGTATGTATGGCGCTGTTCAGGCACCTTCCCTTTTTTTACATAATAAACCATTTACACCACCCTGTTAACTAAATTGCCTAATTGCGGAGATTCAAGCCTCACCTCATCCCCGGCCTTAAGCCAGCCATATTTCTCCGGGCCAAGTTCAAGAATGCAGCCTGTGCCAAATGTCCCGCTACCTATTACATCGCCGGGCAACAGAGGCACTGATTCAGATGCCCGTTCCAGCAGTTCTGAAAAGCTAAAATAAATATTCTTTAAATTATTTTGCGAGTATAATTTTCCATTAACATAGCCCTTAAGATCTATATTGATTTTTCCGCCTTCTGATTCACTGAGTATTTCATCCTTTGTCACAAGGAATGGCCCGAATGACGTAGCATAATCCTTTCCCTTGGCAGGTCCGAGCATTACTTTCATCTCTTCCTTCTGGATATCCCTGAGGCTCCAGTCATTCATTGTTATGAATCCGAATATGGCATCCATGCAGTTTTCATGGCAGTCAATCGTCCTGTTTCCTATGACAGCAGCAACTTCCATTTCATAGTCAAAGGCCTTGCTTTTTTCAGGATATTTAATTTTATATCCCGATGGGTAAACATTGGGTGTACATGAAAAGTAGAAAACTGGAAAATCGTACCATTCTTTAATCATATCCAGGCCCTTGTTCTTTCTTGCATTTTTTACATGGTCTTCAAAGGCGTAGAAATCTCGCACCGACCTCATTCCCGGGATGGGTACACCATATTTTACCGCTTCCGGTTTTATGGCATACTTATCATCCAGCTTTAAATTTATAATTTTACTGTAGAGATTATAGAATTCCATCACCAGTTCATCTTCCTGCATATTCAGCATTGGAGCCATTTCATAATATTTTCCTTTCTGGTATATACAGTACCGGTAAGACCCGGAATATTCAATAAGGCAGATCTTCATAGATTGCCTCTCATAGCCTGGTCTCTTTCAATAGATTCGAAGAGAGCCTTAAAGTTCCCTGCACCGAATGATTTTGCCCCTTTCCTTTCTATGACTTCGAAGAATACTGTGGGCCTGTCTGTCAATGGTTTTGTAAATATCTGTAGCAGGTATCCATCATCATCACGGTCTACAAGTATATTCAGTTTTTTAAGTTCTTCAATATCCTCATCCACATTGCCTACCCTTTCGGTTAACGTATCATAGTAGGACTCAGGTGTCGGAAGAAATTGTATTCCATTTTCTTTCATCTTTGATACAGTTTCTATTATATTATCCGTTTTTAGTGCTATATGCTGCACTCCCTGTGAATTGTAATAATCTAAATATTCCTGTATCTGTGAT
The DNA here is from genome assembly GCA_021846695.1 of Thermoplasmata archaeon. The sequence continues at coordinate 6,462 of JAJZWN010000050.1, read as the reverse complement.
TTTTTTAATCCCTGTGCGGGTTCATTTATTGGAAATACTATATTATCGTTATATTTAACAACCTTTGACCTGAGGGCAGAATAGTCAGTCCTTATCATTTTGTCATCAAATGTTACAAGCTGGCTAAAGTTCATATTTTTGATATAATAATTAACCCACTGGTCCATTTCACCTTCGTAGACGTTCCCAACAACATGGTCAACTTTGTATATTCCGGTGTCAGCAGCATGTGTATCTTCTTCCCTATACCCGGGGAGAAAGCCCTTATAATCCCCCTTTTCTATCATAGTATGTATTGTATCGCCATATGTTTGCATTACAGCCTTTCTGATTTTTCCATTATCGTCTTTCTCCTCTTTAATTGATGAAACTTTAATGTTTCTAGATTCCAGGTGTTTTTTTGTAAATTCTATATCATCAACTTCCAGTGATATATCCCTGACTCCATCGCCGTGAAGGCTTATTGAGTCGTTTATTTCAGAATGCTTTTCCATTGAACTGGAGAACACAAGATTTATGTCGCCTTTGCTCAATACATAGGAGGATTTGGCACGGTTGCCTGTTTCAAGGCCTGAGTAAGCCTTAAGGTCAAGCCCCAGACCCCTTTCCATAAAATATGACCAGGTCTTGGCACTGGAAACATAGAACTCTATATGATTTATTTTTTTAAAAAGTTCGTCGTTACTATACATAGAAGCTTATTTACATTATACAATATATATTTTACGGTAATTATATATGCATGAGAGTATCATGCACGAACATATATGCTTAAAGCAATTTATTTATATAAAGATATGTTGAAGCATTATGGATACAGGGGCAAAAAAACTCTGGGAACCAGTGAATGAATATAAAGAAAAATCAACAATGAATCAATTTTTAAATTATGTGAATACAAATAATCATACTAATATCAATAGTTATAAGGAGCTGTGGGAATGGTCTGTAAAAAATCCTGAAATCTTCTGGGGAGCACTTGCAGATTTCTCCGGACTGAATTTGGGGGAATACAGTTCTATATTATCTGGAAACAATGTAAATGCCAGATGGTTTGAAGGTGCAATGGTTAATTACGCCGATCGTGTGTACAGAATGCGTGATATGGAAAAAGCTGCGATTATTTCATATAATGAAGAAGGAAAAGAGCAGGTTATAACTTACCATGGCCTGTGGCAAAAAGTTTCTTCTCTCGCTGCATATTTTCAAAACAACGGGATAGCTGCTGGTGACACTGTCTGCGCATATATCGGGAATATACCTGAGGCTGTGATAGCTTTCCTTGCAACAGCGTCCATAGGGGCAATATGGTCGTCATGCTCTCCCGATTTCGGCATTAAAGGCGTTATAGAGCGATTCTCGCAGATTTCCCCTAAGGTGCTGGTAGTTTCCCCGGAATACTCATACAACGGCAAATTATATGACAGAACTGAAAATGCAATTAAAATTTTGAAATCACTTCCTGAAGTACGGATTGCAATAACTACCGGAAATAAAGAAATACATAATTTCACAAAGATGATTTCAATTCCAGACAGCAATGGTGATTTTATGCCGGTAAAGGTTGAATTTTCACATCCACTATGGATACTTTATTCCTCTGGTACAACAGGAAAACCAAAAGCAATTGTGCACGGACATGGTGGAATACTCCTGGAACATTTGAAGGTAATAATGCTGCATATGAATATTAGGGAAAATAGTGTATTCACATGGGCTACCACAACAGGGTGGATGATGTGGAATGTCCTTGTTAGCGGACTGCTGGCCGGTTCAACTATATTTCTCTACGATGGGAGCCTGTCATATCCTGATACAGGCATACTATGGAAACTATCCGAAAAATACGGTATCACACATTTAGGTGTCAGTGCTGCTTATATTGGAGCATTGATGGATTCCGGGATAAAAATTAAGGATCAGTATCAGCTGGATAAACTCGAGTTTATAGGGTCAACAGGCAGCCCATTATCCCCTGCTGCTTTTGAATTCGTATATAAACACATTAAAGGCAATGTATGGCTTTCCTCTTTAAGCGGTGGAACAGACCTCTGTTCTGCTATCTGCCTTGGTTCGCCTACACTGCCTGTGTATAGTGGCATGCTCCAGTGCAGAGGGCTCGGAGCACATGTAGAGGCACTTGATCCGGATGGGAAGCCAGTAGTCAATGAAAAGGGCGAGCTTGCAATAATGGATCCGATGCCAGACATGCCGGTATTTTTCTGGAACGACCCGGATAAAACACGTTACTATGAGAGTTATTATGACTATTATCCCGGCATATGGAGGCACGGCGATTATATTTCCATAGATGATGAGGGCAGGGTAATAATTTATGGCAGATCCGATGCAATATTGAACCGCAACGGTATAAGGATCGGAACAGGCGAGATATATTCATCCCTCAATGGGATCGAAATGGTGGACGATTCCATTGTTATAGGTTATACGGATTCCAGGAAAATATACAGAATAGCACTTTTTGTTGTTCTGAAAGGAAATACAGAACTTGATGATAATCTGGTTAGGGCCATTAAAAGCAAAATCAGGGATGACCTTTCACCCAGGCATGTTCCTGATTATATTTTCCAAGCCCCGTCTGTGCCTTATACTTTAAATGGGAAGAAAATGGAGGTTCCGGTAAGAAGAATTCTTGAAGGCGAATTGCCAGAACATATCTTGAACAGGGATTCCGTTAAAAATCCAGATTCCCTGGATTATTATGTTGCAATAGGGAAAACTATTTTCTGATTTCCATGGCGTTATAATTTTATAGATATTGCATATGCACAGGTATGGCAAAAATCAATATTGAAAATGGAAATAAACCATATAACACTGAGAGCGACCTATCTTCTGTTTTTGGCCAGGATGACCAGCGGGGAAACCTGAACCTGATTGATAATATAAAGGTAATGAAATCACTTAAAATACCTGAGACTGGAAAAGTATATCGCATGTCACATACTATTTACAACGGAATGGCAGACAGGCCTACACATGGCCCATATTTCTTTGATATTATGTTGAGGCCCTATGATAATGGCTTTACGGAAAAATATGCCAATAAATATGGCCCTTCACTTGGCAGGCTTGAAATGTGTGACCATACCGGGACACATTTTGATGCACTGTCCCATATGGCTTATGATGGGAAGTTTTTCAACAACATCCCGGTAAATGATGTAATTACAAATACAGGCTATAAAAAGCTTGGAGTAGAAAATGCAGGGCCAATTATAACTGGTGGAATAATGGTTGATGCAGCCGCAGCCAGTGGTACTGATATTCTAGAGGGGGGTTACCCGATTACTGTGCAGGAAGTTAAAAAATTCCTGAAAGATAACAGCATAACCCCGGAACCGGGGGATGCAATGTTTTTCCATACCGGGGCTTCTTCAAAGTTTTCAAATCCAGGCAAATACGACAAATTTTATGATTCTTCTGCTGGAATAGGGTACGAACTTGCCAGGTATTTAAACGAACTAAAAATTTCAGTAACAGGGAGTGATACTCCTTCATCGGAAGTTGTTCCACCCGAGGATAGGAATACAAGATTGCCGGTACACCAGTATTTAATTGCCAAAGCTGGAATACATATAATAGACAACCTTAGCCTCCACAGAATGGCAAAGGACGGGGCTTACCGCTTCCTATTTGTATGCTCGCCCATACCTTTCATGGGAGCCACTGCATCACCTGTTTCCCCTGTTGCAATAGTATAATTTTATTTTACTTCCTGTTTCATTTTTTCATTTTTGTATAATTTGCCCGCACTATATTTTCTCATAAAGAGCGATGCAATGGCAACCTTAATTTCATATGACCGGGATTCCAGTGCTGGTGTATATAACAAAACCAGGTAATCTTTTAATCTGGCTACATTGCCACCAAAAATATTCAGCCTAATCCTTGTAAAGCTGATTTTATGCTTAATAATTCCACGGGTTTCTCTGGAGTGAAAAAGTGGAAGCATCTGAATATATGAATTGAGTATAATATTCAGGGAATTGTAGGAAAATTCCATGAAAGAATTGAAATCTGTGAAAGAATGTGTTACACTTTGATCTGTAACCCGGTAATACGTAAGTTCCCTGCTGTCAAGTTCCAGTTCCATCCCGGATTCCTTCGCATATAAATAAATCAATGTGTCAATGCTTTTTGATACCTTCCCAAATGCATCACCGTTAATGGTTTCCCTCCGGATAGATATTGAAGACATATTAAAATCGGGATTTCTGTTATAATAAGCCAGTGGTTTCCCATCTCTGTCTATCGCTGTAAAATTATTGTGCAAATAGCATAGATTTTTGTTCTCATTAAACTTTTTAAATACATATTCAAGTTTTTCCCGGTAAAACATATCATCATCATCCAGAAAGCACAGAATATTTCCCCTGGCAATACCCATAGCCTCTATTATTTTTCCGGAGAGTGTTTTATTTTCGCTATAAACATTAATAACATTGTGCTCTTCCGCGAAAGCATCAATATTTGTATCCTTGAAGTTTTTAACAATAATTATTTCGTACAATTGCCGGGATAGTGATTGCTCTGTAGATGACTTTAAAGCGTCCAGAACGTATTGCCTTCTATTATATGCAGTAATTATGACAGATATATAATTATTTGATTTCTCCATAAGGTCACCGGACTAACTATTTTACTGCACATATTTGTTAACATTTATACGGTTATTATGTGCATTGTTTCTTATATATTTCCATTACAGTATTATTTTTAAATCTTACCATGCAATTATTTTATAAATCTGAAAAGCCTGTCATAATTTCCTTTCTGTTCATTGTAAGCCATACGCTTTGCCATATATCTTAATGTGCTAAAGCGCTCCGGTATTACAGATATTATATACCCCATTTCCTCCTGGCTTATCAGGTGGAACACTTTGATTTCCACAAGATAGATCAAAAGTCCGGCCAGTATGTATATGAAAATATTTATCATTGTATATGGGAATAAGCCCTGTATCGTAAATATTATGCCGAACATAATTATAGCTGAAATCCATATTTTTATTACTCTGGAAATATCATAATTATTTACAGAAAACTTCCTGGCGTAATAATAAACTATGCTAAAATTAACTGCATTCATTGAAGAATAGGCAATTGCGGCACCTATAATATTAAATCTTGGTATGAGTATAACTGATAGAATAATATTGGATGCCAGTGCAAAACCGGAAGAATAAAGAAATATTCTGGTTTTTCTTATACTGGAGATTCCGGATGCAAGAACTGTTGTGCCGATAAAAATAGATGTAATGAACATTATTATGATGAGCGGAATATAAGCTATTGTATAATCTGAACCTGCAAACTCATAGAGTATTATTCTAGAAAGTGCGGCTATGCCAAGTGCTGCAGGTATGTAAATAAGTGAGACAATATTCAGGAGAATTCTGATACTTTTTCTGAAGCCTTCCTTATTGTCCAGTGAGAAGAAGGATGAAAGCTTTGGAATTAATAGGTTTGAAACTGGTACCACAAGGAATGTGGCAGCAGATGCTATGATCAGGGCAAAATTATAAATTCCCAGATATGAAAGGTTAATAAAATAAGAAACAACTATCCTGTCAATATATGTTGCGCTTGTTCCCATTATTGATGAAAAAAATAATGGAATAGAATAGTAAACAAGATTGCGATAAGGTTCTTTAACCGCTTTTGTCTGCAACCCGCTAAGCCTGTTATACACCTTATAAACAAAAATCATGAAAAGCAGGGCACTTATAATATTAATTGTTGCCAGCCCGGCTATCAGGTATACGGATTTTCCAGTAATAAAAAGCATTGAAAGCGGGAAGAAATAGGTAAAAATATTTATGAAAATGTAAATCAGTGAATATTTTTTATACTGATTTAATCCAAGCAGCATAGAACCGGATACATTGATCATGACAGAACCAGCTATTGCTATTCCAATAAGCTTTATTGATAGCACATAGGCGCTGCTGTGGAAAAATAATATTGCAATTTCACCTGCAGAGAAATACATAAAGCTAAAAGCCGCAAGTGCTAATATTATTGAAAATGAAATAGTTTGTTTCATTAACTTCATTACAGCGCCATGGTTTTCCCGTACAAGGTGGTAGGAAAGATAATGTTGCACACCATTTGAAAGCCCGAACACAAACACAACAGCCATTATGTTCATTATAGCGTATAGCAGGGATATTGAACCTACTACTGAAACAGGAAGGAGATGTGCTATGAAAAAATAAAACAGGCTGGAAGAAATAAACATAGAGGCAACTGCCGAATACTGAAATGTGACGCCAGAGCTAAAAGATTCAGTTATATTACCCAATAAGTAGGTATATAAATTCTAAATAAAAACTTATGCATAAAGATATGATCACTGACTGTCCTGTAATAGGCCTCATCCTTAATTTAAATACGGTTAAAACCGTTTATTTTACGTATTTATTTTATTATTTTT
>JAJZWN010000049.1 GCA_021846695.1 Thermoplasmata archaeon | reverse complement strand
AAATGATCATTAAATAACATGGAGAAATACCTCTTTTGAAGCAAGGAGGTAATAAAATATGGAATATGACAACAGTTATCAAACATCAGCGCATTATCGCACTACATTTAGAATCGTTATTGTTTAACTTCATCTTTATAATATTAGGCTTATATTTGACAGAAATTGGGAAACAATGAGAATGATTTAAAATATCAATCATAGATATCTGTATTCCCACTTGGTGAAACTGTGCAAATAATATATATTAAATTGCATTAATTAGTACATGGATAGCAATATTGAAAATGCATGCATGATTTACGAAGGTGAAAAACGGTGTGCATAGACCCTTCACTTCCAATTTTCCGATTAATGGGAAAACGATACACAATGCTGGTTCTTGAGGTATGGGCAACAATACCACTAGAAAAATTTCACTGATATTGTTAAATCAATTCCGGGGTCAAACAGGACAATCATAGCAAAAAGGATTGAGGAACTTATGCAGTCAGGAATAGCTAAAAGATGGCAGATTGATATTATAAGCTATGGGTTGAGAGAATTTTGTTATAAAATAGGAAAAGGAATAATTTGCTTCCTTGAGCAGATTGAATGAATGTCAGTGATAAGTAAAATTAAGTAGTTTACAATTCATAAAAATTTTTAATTAATTATAAAAATATATAATTATAAATTTAAAACTAAAAATAAAAAATTTATACAACTATAGGTTTGTACATCCCCTGTTCGTATTCCTGGGCAACGGTGTAATTGTAATTGCTCAGCAGGTATGAGTACATTGATGAGTTGGCTGTTGCAAGGGCGCTCGCAATCGTGGTATAATTCTGTGAATTACCGCTGGTTACAATAGTTTTCCAGGCTGAATCCATCAATGTCTGCCATTCTCCTATCCATGGCACCGGATCCCTTATGAATACACCCTCGCTTATGGCCTTCAATGATACATTTAATACAGAGTTGTTTCCACTCAGGTCTGTTGTATTCATACCTACAGTACTTGTATCAACTGATCCCGGCCATTGGTAGTCCATCATGGTGTATTTATTCGCTGCTAGTCCCTTGTATGTTGCCCAGTATGATGTTTTGTACTCAGGGCTGAAATACTTGCTTAAATTATATATGTAATACATTGCACTTACATCGTTGGTAGAATTGAATGTCACCGGGTTTCCTCCAAACTGCACAAAGAACTGGTATAATTCCGTTGCAGTGCTGGCTCCTCCATGTCCCTGGAAGTTGATCATTCCCCTGCCATACTTTTTATCCAGTATTTTTGCGTCATTTAGTAATGCTGTGTAATTCTGCGGCTCCTGGTTTATGCCGGCTGCCTTAAGTGCTGTCTGGTCTATCCACACAAGAGGCGTATTTATGATTTCTGTTATGAATGGTATGGAACCTGCGAATATTTTGCCCTCGTAGTTGGTCAGGTTAACTATTGATGGAATTACGTTGTTTGGCATCAGTGTTTTTACCCCTCCAGATACAGTATTGTTTATATTCAGCAGGTATGAATGGCCGTTGTATGAACCGTATGCAAGGATTCCCACATCAAGGTTATCTATGCTTGTGACCACTGGCCCAACATGCCCGGATGCCACATCAGATTCTATATCAGACACTATGGAAGTTGCAGTCTCGTCTACTGCAGTTACCTTTATGTTGGTATATTTAGCATTGAATGCGCTTACCACACCCTTATAGTATGCCGAAAAATCTGAGGGAGATACGCTGGTGAAATATGTTATATCAACCTGTGTAGAACCTGTATAGAAATGAGTTATACTTTCGCTTGTATTGCTGCTGCTTATGGGTATGAAGCCGGTGGCGCTCTCGCCTGCGAATTCAACATGTGGGGATAGCATGTACTGCACGAATTGATCCATTGCCTGTACATCACTTGTAGTCAATCCGGTTGTATTAGCCTCAGCAATAACGCATCCTCCCAGTAAGTGGTCTGAATTTACCGGGCCGCTTGGTCCCGGATATGTCTGCAGCGTCTGTTCTGATACTTTCTTAGGCAATAAGTGCGGCAGTTCTATTGCAATAACTGCGCCTACCACAGCTATCACAATTATAACTGCAATCACCTTCACCCAAAAGTTATTTTTAGGTTTTAATGATCCGTCTTGTGGATTTTTCATGAGAAACCATAACATGGATATATATAAATTTTTGCAACATCTAATATATTAATGCCTCAGAACATGAGCATTTTCATACTATGCTATTTATAGGAGATGCCAAAGTTTAAGTATTTCTTATAAATCGATTCTTATGTTTATGCATAGATATAGGAATTATAGATACATGGTCTATGTGCTGCCTGCATTGGCATATGTTGCAGTACTTTCCTTTTTCCCTGCGGCTTCCGTTGTTTTTTACAGCTTTAAAACGCCCAGGGGCGTTTATTCTATCTCAAATTATGAGGCAATAAGCAAGGCAGGTCTTTTGACTTCAATAGGGAATACGGTTATTGTAAGCTTTGGTGCCCTGCTGATTCAGCTTTTTTTTGCCATATTAATTGCTAATATCCTGATCAAGTCCCTTAAGGGAAACAAACTATTTTCTACAATATTCATACTTCCATACGGGATATCCACAGTCGTTTCAGCGTTTATATTTTCCCTCATATTTAGCCCTGTTGGTGGGTTTGCAAATTCAACCCTTTACTCCCTCGGAATTCATAGTGTTGACTGGTATTCCACCAAATACTCTTCAATGGGGGTTGTAATGTTTGCAGATTTCTGGAAAAACACACCACTTGTGGCGCTTATACTCATGGGCGGAATGTCCACCATACCACCAAGCCTCAATGAGGCGGCCAGCGTTGACGGTGCAGGTTCCCTCAGGAGGTTTATACATATTACCCTTCCCAATCTGGCACCATTTATTGCAATCGCCCTGCTCATAAGAGGTGTTAGTGAATTTAATATATTTGCCCTGCCACTGATACTGATAGGGTATCACCCATCCCTGATAAACACGCTTGTCTATGAGTACTTTATATATTCTTCCACAACATACTATTCCTATGCTGCAGCTTCAGTTCTCCTTGCCATAATAGTTGTATTTGCCTTTATAATAATAAAATTTGGAGGTGCAAAACAGTATGAAAAATAAAAATATGCCATCATATATAATTGCAATAATTCTGGCAGTTATTTTCATCTACCCGCTCTATATATTGATACTCATAGCATTTGAGCCCATAAGCCTGACATTTGACAGGCTGTATCCTTACCAGCTGCCCTTTATATTCACACTTAAAAACTTTGAGGCTTCCATTAAGGACCTTTCCCTGATAAAACCCGTAATAAGAAGTATTATTGTCGCATTCACCGTAGGTATCCTGGCCATTGCCCTTGCAACCCCTGCAGGTTATGGACTGAACAAACTTGCAGCAAGGTTTTCCAATAAAATCATTATGCTAATGTTTGTTGTAAATATGATGCCTGCAATAGTAATAGCCATACCTATTTCAGTATATTTCATTAAGGTGGGACTCTATAATAATATATTTGGTATAGCGCTGGCCCAGGAACTTGTGGTCCTGCCCATATCTGTATTCATAATGCTTGGTGGCTTCCGTGCACTACCGCAGGATATCGAAAACCAGGCAATGGTTGATGGCGCATCCATATTTCATTCATTCAGAAACGTAATACTGCCGCTGATAAAAATACCATTGCTCATATCATTTTTGCTGGCATGGATGACCTCATGGGATGAATTTACATATGCTGTGATAATATCCCCGGTTAATCCAACATTCCCGGTTAGCCTTTATGACTATGTAAGCCGGGGAGAGCCTTTCATAGCCTCAAGCTTTGCATTGCTGGTTACCATTCCGGTAATTGTAATAGTTGTGGTACTGCAGAAATATCTAAAGGGAGAATATTTAAGTGGAGGGATGAAAATATGAAATATAAACTGGAACTTGTAGACCTTGAAAAATCCTTTTCGAATAAAAAGGTGCTGGATAAATTGAATTTAAAAGTGATAGACGGTGAATTCTTAGTAGTTCTCGGGCCATCCGGCGAGGGTAAATCAACCCTCTTGAGGACAATAGTCGGAATAGAAAACCTGGACAGCGGAAAAATAATTGTGAATGGAACTGATGTAACATTCAAGCCACCAAATAAGCGTAATATAGCCATGGTTTTCCAGAATTATGCGTTATACCCAAATATGACTGCATACGAAAACATAGCATTTCCCTTGAAAATGGCCAGGACAGACAGGAACAGTATCAGATCAAAGGTAGACCAGGTAGCCAAATTGCTCAATATAGAGCCACAGCTCAATATTAACGTAACCAGACTCAGCGGGGGACAGCAGCAGAGGGTTGCCATAGCCAGGGCGCTGGTAAGGGACCCTGCACTGTTCCTTCTGGATGAGCCATTAAGCAATCTCGATGCCAGGGTAAGGTACACATCAAGACAGGAATTGAAGAGGCTGCAGAAAGAGCTTAGCCATACATTTGTCTATGTTACCCATGACCAGGTAGAGGCTTCGAATCTGGCAGATCGCGTTGCCGTGCTCCATAACGGTGTCATAGAGCAGATAGGCCCCTACAATGAACTTTATGAAAAACCGAATACACAGTGGGTAGGTGATTTCATCGGCACATACCCCATGAATTTCATACCCGGTGATTTAATGGGATACCCTGATAGTACGATAGGCTTCAGGACAAGATGGGTATCTGAGGGGAACGATATAACCGCTAAGGTTACATTAATAGAAAATTCTGAAGGAAATTATTTCGTACACTGCAAAACCGGTGATAGCGATATTGTAATCAGAACGGATACAAAATACAATGTGGATGATACCATTTCATTCGGGCTGGAAAGATTCAATATTTATAAGAATGGTGTGCTCGAGGAAATTAAATCTGGAAACAGTGTTGCCAGTTCAGGGATAAACGACGTGGACAATTAGGATTTATTATCCAGTACTCCTATAAAGGCTCCTGTACTCCACGCCTGAGGCATGCAGGGAGGAACCTCGAGCATCTCCATATTTATTATATTATTATTCAGATCCACCGAATAGTATTCATAGGGATATTTTACAGATGATATGGCATTTAAAATATAACTCTCTAATAATTCTGCCTCTTCATTAAAACCTGAGTGCCTCAGTCCATGTAATATTATCCAGTTATCATGTGGCCATATGCTTCCTGACTGGTACTTATAGGGATCAAAGCATTTGCTTTCTGATGATATTGTCCTTATTCCCCATGGTGTTGCCATATCATCCTGGAAAATCCTTTTGACCATGCTTTTTTTCCTGTTTCTGCTTACAATTTCTGTAAGGAGGAGATGCCCTGCACTGGAGGATACTGTATCAATTCTTTCCCTGTCCTTACCGGAAAAAAAGACTGCAGGGGAATAATACTCCTGATCCTCCATCCAGAAATATGGATCAATATAATTCTCCATGAAATTAAGGCGGTCTGCTATGACTTTTGCAACTGGATTTCCAGGAAATAACTCATTGTATATTTTCAGGCTTTGGTAAAAATATCCCTGAACCTCGATAAGCGCAATATCTCCTGATAATTTTCCGTATATGCCCCACGATCCGTCCATCCATCCCTGGGTTGCCAGCCTGTTTTCTATTTCTGAGGCATTATATGTCAGAAACCCGGTTTTTTGTGATTTTTTAATCATCATGGAAACTGCCCTATCCATGTAAGCCCGGATATAATTCAAAAAGTCACTGTCATTCGTATTTTTTATATATAATTCACATGCAAATACGAAGAGCGGTGTGCTATCCACCGAATAATATAACGGAACGTTTGGCTTAACCCATTTTTCCTTTTCTGGATAGTATCTAAAAGTTTCAGGGTTAGCAAGCTCATGGGGTATTTTACCGGGTTCCTCACCTGTTTCTGCATTGTATACTTTTCCCTGCTGCCCTGCCAGTGATATCAATGTTTTTTTAAGTATTTCAGGATACAGGTGGAACAGCTCCACTGCAGAAATAATTGAATCCCTGCCAAAGAGTTCCATGAATCTTGGATATCCGGCATACATGTAACCATTTTCTGACATGAGCATATTGACGTATTCTACAAGGCGTTTACGGATAACCTTAAAATTTTCCTGCATTGGATTGTTATATAGATATATATTTAATAATTTTCTATGGGCAAATAAAAAATTTGTAAATGGAAACGGGTTACATGATTATGCTTTAATCATCATGCATATTTCAATATACCTGCGTTCCCACTTTTTTTGAATTCATTATTCAGGAGGGTAATAGTCCTGACAACGCCCAGATGTGATATTGCCTGCGGGAAGTTACCCAGCATATCGTTAGTTTTCAGATCCATCTCTTCTGAGAAGAGCATGAGATGGTTAGACATGCTTAATATGGATTCAAGTATATCCTTTGCCTTACCGATACTCCCCATCTTAATCAGATCCTCTATATACCAGAATGTGAGCAGGAGGAAACCGTTATCATCCCCCTTTAAACCGTCATCCTCCAGATAGCGCTTAAAAAGATATGAACTGTTCATCAGCCTGGTTTCCACTGCTCTGATTGTACTGAGCACTCTCGGATCGGTTGGTTCGAGGAAATTCAGAAGGGGAAGCCTCAGCAACGAGGCGTCTATTTCATCTGAGCCATAACTCTGGACGAAGGAATTTAATGCGCTGTTAAAGCCATTTGCAAGTATATCCTCTTTTATTTCATTTTCTATTCTGGCCCAATCCTCATAATCAGCTGAATAAAAAAGTTTTTTGCCTATTAATCCCGCAAAGTGGAAGGCAGCCCAGGACATTAATTTAGAGTATACATAATGCCGTGGAACACTTCTGAATTCCCATATGCTGGAATCTGGATATTTCCATATCTGTTTCAATTTGTCAAGTATTTCAACTATAAAGTCCCATAGCTGTAATGTGACGATGCCACCCGAAAGTTCGAAATGGTAAATAGCATTGATAATAGAACCATACTGGTCAACCTGCAGCTGATCCACAGCCTCATTTCCGATTCTCACCGGACCTGAATTCATATATCCAGAATAATCAAGAATCTTTTCTGATAGTTCCCTTGTTTCATTCAGCGGGTATATTGTACGTAACCTGTGGTCTCTATGTATCATGTTCATGAGCCCGTAAAGGAACTTTGATGCCTCATCCTTTAGGCCAATCATCGACATTGCCTCAATAACATATGTTGTATCCCTTACCCAGGTATATCTGTAATCCCAGTTCCTTTCGCCGCCTATGGATTCGGGCAGGCTGGAGGTGGGTGCGGCTACCATTAAACCGGTTGGTTCATAAAACATTCCCTTAAGTACAAGTGCAGAACGTAAAAGGTATTTGTGCCAGAGCCCATGATATGTTATTTTATTTGTCCAGTTTTTCCAGTAAATTCTGGTTTCTTCCAGTCTCTGGTATGATTTATATTCCTCTACCTTATGTATATAGTTGATATCAGTTGATATAACAAGCCATTGATATGTACCGGCGCCAAGGAATAAATTATCATTATAAACTATTCCGGGTCCGCTTACGAGCTTGAAATTTGATGATAATCCGACGCTGGAATTTTCCCCCTGGAACAGAAAGCCATTTTTATTCTCTATAATTTGCGGTACTTCTTTTCCGAAATGAAAACTCGGCTTGAAATATATTTCAACATTGATGCCACTTAGGACTTCTACAAACCTATGTATTTCAGGAAAATTTAGTGTGGAGCAATCAGATGTTGGCAAAAAATCCGTCAATCTTAAAACAATTTTGTCATTCTGGATAAATTCCGTTATGAGTATATTTGTAAATTCCTCATAATACTGATTTATTTTTGATTCTCCCCGGGGCCTGAAAAGAAAATACCCCCCTTTCTTGCTGTCCAGTATTGAATCGAAAATGGGGTCTGAATCAAAATCCGGAAAGCATGCCCAGTCAATAGTTCCATCGAGGCCGACCAGCGCAGATGTACTGTTGTTGAATATTGCACCGTGGTCTCCAATTTTTATATAATTTTCTGTGTAAATGTCACTGGTACTTGTGAGTGTCTTTGAATTTATAACCATAGCTAAGGGTAATTTATCGGACTATTAATATTTTTAGTTTATATAAATTCATGGCATTTTAAATAATCTAGATAATATATTCCAGAATTCTATTTATATATAGGTTAAAATACCCTAATAAACCTGTTTTATCCTTTTTTTCTCTTATTTGCCATTATGTATTTTTTATTGTCTAAATCCCTTGCAATTGATATTCTGCCCTCCACGGATAGTTCATTGATCCTGCTTTTTATTCTTCTCCCGCTGGCACGATGCCTTCTTCCAATTCTTATTAATTCCTTTACAGTTTTTCCATGGGAATTTTCGATTATGTCATCAATATCCCTATTGTTGAAATAGAACGTTTCAATAACAAATATGCTTATCACTGCACCTATCCCAAATATACCCACAATATAAGGCAGGTTTCCCAGTACAATTACAGTTCTTTCCGTATTGTATGTCTTTCCATCACAGGCTATTCTGGCTGAAATTTTGTCAACGCCCTCAGGTAATTTTTTATCAAGCACCATGCCTGTTCCCGAGTATGCGCCGTTTACATACCATTTAACTGTTGCATTGCCCGTGTTATTTCCCCTAATTATCAAATAATAATGGCCGGATTTTTCACTTATTGTGGCAGATCTGATTGTTGTAACCGGTTTAACATAAAGTGTATTGTTATATTGCAGGGTATATGTTGAAGTGTAGTTATATCCTGCTGTATTAACAGCCATTACCCTGTAAGGGTAAATTCCAGTAGTTGTATTATTGGATATGAATGAAATCACATTATTATTTACATCATAGGTTTTATTGAATACTGTTAAAAATATCCTATAGCTCAATCCTGAAGAAATATTAAATTTCAATGTTGTGTTCCTGTAATTAACAGATTCTGATACGCTGTTAATTTTAATAGCATAAGGAGAAAATATATTACTGTTTGAGTATAAAGCCATATCAAACCCGTTCATTGATATTATTGCATTGCCAGACATGGAAATTTTGAAATTATTTGCATTTATCCCGCTATTTAATAACTGCCCGTGAATTAATCCATATATTTTACCATTATTTTCAAATATGTTATTCGTCAAATATGATAAATTATAATATATGTAACCATATGGCTTCAGGTATAGATTTCCGTATTTCATCAGGTAATTTATTCCATTAACAGAATTAAAGTATATTTCCTCACCCGACATGTTCCATATGTAACTGCCTGTTTCATCCGGCACCATTGTGCTATTCAGAGTATAATTATATATTATATCTCCAGAAAATCCTGTAATCTGTATATTTTCTGATGCCTTAACAGATAAAATCTCAATATCTGGAATATTTACCCTATAGTTTCCGGGGAAAATGAATGTACCATTCAGATTGAACAGAATATACTGATTTCTGTAAATAAGCAGGTGTGTTGAATTATAATTCTGGATTACCGTCCTATTCATCAATAGGTCTGTGGCATTAACTGTGTATATGTGAGTCTTAAGAGGTGTACTGTAATAAAAGATGAACATATCACCATACTGAAATGACATTATTTTATTCCCGGAGGTATCATTTATTCTGCCCAGGGAGGAATAATTACTGTCATAGTAGTTGTAACTAATTATAGACCTGCCCCTATCAAGGTATATTATGGAATTTAAATTGGAATCCAGAAATGCCATGGAATAACCGTAGGACTGGTAAGGGATTGTGTTTTCCCGTTCAACTTTGAAATTATTAATATTTGCCTCCCCCGGAGAAACTAACCTGCTGTAATTTTTGGCTGAAATTCTTCCTATGGTCTGGTTTGAATATTCTCCTCCGAACATAAACGTGACATTTCCAGTTTTATACGGATTTTTTAATGTAACTATATGGGGTTCACTATAATGTTCATTTCCCTGCATGATAATTGCATGGCTCCTCATGCTATCTGATAGTATTATGGTAAGGTTGTACGCCGTATAACAATTTCTGAAATTCAGAATGCCTGTAT
>JAJZWN010000048.1 GCA_021846695.1 Thermoplasmata archaeon | reverse complement strand
TGCTTATTGATATAGACACCATGGATGACGCTTTAAAATTTAAAAACTTAATAGAACATAAAAATTAAAATAATGTACGGCAATAGAAAAACATGAAAATAGCTATCAGGGCTTTGCAGTCGCGTAGAATGCCGTTGGAATCTGCAATGGAGTACATTTCCTCTTTAAATTTTCCCGAAAATGAAATCATTGTGTTTCCTGAGAAATTTATAACTACAAAAGTAGACATGAATTCACTTGGCAGTCTACTGAAGTCTATTAAAATAAAAAATACAATTATACTGGGCAGTCTTTCATATGTTGACCGGTTTGTATATAACAGGTCTTTCCTGATCCGGAATAGAGAGATAATCGGTTGGCAGGATAAAATAAATTTATATAAGGCAGAAAGCACAAAATATACATCGGGCAACCAGCTAAAACTGTTTAATATTGAAGGACTTAAAATTGGCATACTGGTATGCTACGATCTGGATTTCCCCGATTATGCAAGGATACTTTTCAGGAAGCATTGCGATGTTATTTTTAATCCTTCCCTGATCAGAAGAGATTTCCACAGTGAATGGCATCTCTACGTTAAAACAAGGGCACTTGAAAACAGGATACCAATTATTTCTGTAAATTCAATTTCAGATGATTTTCAGGGAGACTCAATAGTGGTGGCACCGGAAGAAGGAGTAGGGGGTGTTAGAATAAATGCCGTCACATCAAAATGTGATGATATTGTATATCAATTCGATACATCAGATTATTCAAAAGCAAGAGAGCAGAGGTTGCGTGAAGAAAACCTCAATATACAGAATGTAAACTTCCTTGAAGCTCCAGAATAAGTTAAAAGTATTGCATATTTATGTTAGGTTTTTATTTTATGCTATTATAACCCTATATGGATTTTAAATTTGAAGGGGAAAATATAAAACACAAACTGGTAGATATGGGCCTGTACAGGGAACTCATAAATTACGATACTGTTCTGGAACCGGGAAAAATTTCAACCGGTTACAGCTATCCCATTAAAGCCTTCGAGAAATTTCTGGGTTATTATGACAATTACTACAAAATTGCAAATAATCCCTCCACATCATTTAACACGGATTTCTCATTTGTCTACAGTGCCTGCATGTACACTAAAAAAGACAACTCTGACATGGTTATTCTTGATGGAAAACCTGCAACAGGATATGTTGATAGGTATGAAAAACCACTTGAAATATTCAGAAAAAATACCGGCATAAGGGGCAGCTTTGTATTCAATATTAAAAGATATAGAAAATACAGTGAAGCTAAAGGCTTAAGTGAATCTTCCGCCGTGGCATCCGCTGTTGCCAGAAGTTTGATAAAGAATGTTTTCGGTGAAATGGCCGCTAAGGATGATAGTTACGTATCCCGCTATGCAAGGTTAGTATCCGGATCCGGTACAAGGGCAGCAATTAATGGGCCATCCATATGGCTGTCTTATCCGGGAATGCAGGAACAGAATTCATTTGCTGTAAAGATTCCAGCTGATGTTGATAAAATAAACTATGCCATATTTCCTAAAAATATAGATTACCGGACCTCTAATGCACATTCTGAAGCTGTACAATCAATATTTTATAATTCCTGGTTAAATGAGAAATATAATAAATTAAATGAAATTATTGATGGAGGGTTTAACATTGAACTGATGATGAACCGTGCAATGGAGGATATGTATGCACTTAATTCTGTGCTGCTATCACGGGGAAATGTTATCCAGACAGCCGAAAGCATCAGTTTATTGAAGAATTTTATAGAATTTTCAAAAAAGCATGAGGGAATTTATATAACAGGTGACACTGGCCCTTCATTAATGGTTATGTCTGCGGATAAATCACTTTTAAACCAGTTCCTTGAAACAGTGAATGATCCAAAAATAGTGGGTTCACACCACCCTGAAGCCCATAAAAAAAGGGGAAATGAATTCCGCAAAGAATCAGAAGAATATTTTCAATCAATATAAATTAAATTTTCAAAGAATATTCTTTATCCATTTTTGCCAATAACTGGGATAAGAGTTTAACATTATTATGTTTAATTGCCCTGCTTACCATTAATATATCTGTATTGATATTGTAATATTTTGTTTCAGATAAAAGCTGCTTATTTGCTATGCCTTTCAATTCGTGCAGAAGCTGCTCTGATCTGTTCATAATTTCTGCCATCTTCTTCCGCTCTGAATCTACTTTAAAATATTTCTTTACCGCTTCCTTCATTTCTTTTATTTCTTCCTGGCTGTGCTGCATAGTCTCACTTATCTTAATCTCTTTTATTGCACCGGTGTCATTGTCCTTTGCTGATACCGTCAGTATGCCATTTTTATCAACACTGTATGTCACATCAATAGCAACTTCCCCCCTGGGTGCCGGTTTTATGCCTGAAAGTGTAAAATGCCCTAGCACAATATTATCTGTGCCAAGTGGCCGTTCGCCCTGGACTACCTTTACCTCTATTTCGCTCTGGTAGTCCCTTATCGTAGTAAAGGGCCTTGTTGCTTTGCAGGGTACCGGCGTATTTGCAGGTATCATGGTAACTACAATATCGTTGCGTGTGACACTGCCCAGCGATATGGGCACAACATCACTAACCTTAATTTTAGATATTTCACCTGTACCCATGCGTATAAATCCTGAGGCTAGTATTGCAGCTCCGGTAGACACAGCTGTGTCAAACTTTCCGTGTTTTACTGCCCTGGTAGAAAGATAGTTTTCAATGGAATGAAATAAAAAAGGAATTTTAGTAGGGCCTCCTGTAATTATAACTGTGTCCAGTTCATTTCTCTTTATGCCTGAATTCAATATAGCCATATCTATGCATCTATAAATTTCAGGCAACATATCAGATACTATGCTATCAAGCTGTTTTGAATCCATAGTATATTTAATTTTTGTACTCCCTAACAGTGAATCCCCTGCTTCATGATTTGAGAGGTAAATTTTCAATTTTTCTGCCTCTTTTCTAAGGTCTGGAGGATATGGGGATATACCATTAGTCCGGAGAAAAGATTTCATCATTTCCTCTATACGCCTATCCATATCGGTACCACCGAGCCCTGTGTTTCCGGATGTCGCAATAACTCTGAAATCCTTCCCCTGTGCCCTTACAATACTCACATCTGTTGTCCCTGAACCCATATCAAAAACCAGTATATTTTTTGCCTCTGTCTTTGATGCACTATTCCAGTAAGATATTGCTACTGCAGCAGGTTCGCTGACAAATTGTTTTACCTTTATTCCGGCTATTGATGCGGCTTCACGTGTAGCATTTCTCTGATTATTGTTGAAATAAGCCGGTACGGCTATTACAGCATCCTTTACCCTGTCATGCATATAGTCTTCAGCAATGTTTTTGACCCTTGCAAGAATAATTGCACTCAGTTCTACAGGTGAATGGAATTTTTCCCCGGTACGGTACAGGTATTCACTTCCCATTCTTGTTTTAAAACCGGAAACGTTTCCACCTGAATATTTCTTGAGCATCTTATCTGCATCAGTTCCGGTAAACATAATATCTGACCCACCAAATGTTATAGAACTTTTCAGGGAACTTCCAGCTTTCTTACCGGATAGAGGAATTGCAATAGTTTTATATTCGCTCCCGGAAATAAGGGCTACGGCGGCTGATGTGTTACTGGTGCCAAGGTCAATTCCAATGGAAAACATTTATAACACCTTTATATTATACATAAATAGAGATTAATAATATATGCTTTTATAAAGATTGTTGTATGACAGATGGATGACAAAATTTAAGTACAATTACATATTATAAGTACTGTGCATTTAAATGGCATGGTATGAAGTAATTAACGGTTCTGCAGATTCTGTGTATAATAAGAAGCTCTATAGCATTATGGGGCAGAAATTTGGCCTATTCTATTTTAATAAAGAAAATCGTATACATATATTTTTAAACACAAACACCAGATATTCATTTATAAAACAATCTGTTGAACTTGACCCTATTGATGCTATGCCTGTAATGAATCATTATTTTGTTTCTGAAAGCAGAAAAGAAAAGGATTATTATGATACAGGAGTTGAATTTACAAACATAAGGGATGTAATTGAAAAACTTGCTGATGGGCAGGGCATGATGTTCTGGTTTCTGTATTACAACCAGAAACCGGATAAGGATCAGTATGTTCTCCAGGAAGATAAATACCTCGTGAAGATAATATTCATGCAGCGAAATGACAAATATATGAAAAAAAAGCCTGATGAAGATTTAAACAATGTTATCCTTGGAAAGATTCAGGATTGCATCAGGGCTGACATTAACTGGAAAGAGATAAAAGGCAAAAAATATAGCCTGTATTCCGGAAATTTCAGGAAACCACTTCTTGTTGGAAACAAAAAAATACTTTACACCTATAAGGCAAAAATTGAAGATTTCCTGGAACTGGATTACAGCATGAAAGAGCCTAAACTCGCAGCACCACAGCAGACGGCACAGGAATTTATAGATTTTCAGCGAGATGAATCACCTACTGGAATGATACTGGATACAAAGACAGAAGCAATAAATGCTATAGCAAGTGGAGAAAAAACAACACTGATTACTGGACCTGCTGGTGACGGCAAAATTGGCCTGGCTGCAAAAATAATGTCAGGTGCAGAAAAAACCGGCCGGGAAATAGCAATACTGAATACCGGGAAGTTCGACCCGTTCAAAAGTATCATAAACGGAAACTCCAGCTTCAGCATTAAAAGATTTGATATCAGCCAGGAATATTATGACCAGAGAATTGTAGATTCAGCTGCTGATGCGGCTGCTCTTGCCTCTAAACTATGGGCTGCAATAGTTACTGGAACCGAATCACTTCGCAATCCATTGATAGTGATTAACTCAGCTAATGATATTGTCCCCCTATCACCCGGTGGAGTCCCGGCTTATGAAAACGAATTATGGGGCAGTTTTTTCAAGTATTATGATGCTGGAAGCAATGGCATGGGCATAATATTCCTTAAGGATGGGAACCAGGATGCTTTAAGGCTTTACACGGATTATATTCTTAAAGCCTCGAATGAGAGTGAAGGGAACGGATTTGAAATTATTAAAAATTAATCGTATCCGTGGACTTTAATAAATTTTATCCCCAGTTTTCTGGCCATCGTTCCATCAACACTGTTTCTGTCTCCTATTACAACAGAGTCTTTAATATCAATATTATATTTTTTTGCTGCTTCCTCTATCATTCCAGTTCCAGGTTTCCTGCATTTACATCCCTGATCGGGAAGGTGCGGGCAATAAAAGAACTCTTCTATTTTAACGCCATATTTCATCAATTCCTCTGCCAGTTTATTATTAAACGCTTCCATGTCTTCTACTGTATAATACTCCCTGCCAATGCCCGATTGGTTTGTTACCACTATGATAATATAATTTTGATCATAATATTCTTTTAAAATAGGAATTATATCATCGTAAATTTTGAGGTCAGATAATTTATGTGTATATCCTGTATCATAATTCAGGGTACCATCCCTGTCAACAAACACAGCTTTTCTTTTGCCTGCCATTATCGTGGTATCTATAATGTATTAAAATATTTTCCCAATTTCCTTTATTTTTCAAATAGTGATAGCATTATTTTTTATTTATACGGATAACAATGTTTTGCAATGAAAATTAAACATGTAAATGTAAAATTAATTACAAGATCCGGACTATTTATGAAGGATTGGAGTATTCGGCGCAGATAAATCCTGTGTCACCTGCCAGATTTTGCAAAGCCCTCTTCTCTATATGTGTTTTGAACCCTGCTTCCTGCAGCTTTTTCTCTATATCGGCGTAACTGCCTTCATACAGTATCTGAATTCTTTTAAAAATCTTCAGGCTTTCATTGTCCTCAGC
Organism: Thermoplasmata archaeon; assembly: GCA_021846695.1. The sequence goes on along the minus strand of JAJZWN010000048.1, from coordinate 4,233 downwards.
CAGCAATTTCTTTATGGAGTTTTCTCCGTCGACTTTCAATACACCGCTGTCAATCCCGTATTTTTCTGCAAGTTCCTTTAGTGATAAGTCCTTTTTCCCACCGCAGTACGTGGCATTTGAAATAACTATTCTTTTTTCCAGGTCATTTGCCTTAACATTTTTCATCAGTATTTCGTAGAAAGAGTCTTCAGGAACAGATATGACGTTTTTAGCCTCGTTCAATGTGAAGTATATTGGTGAATCCCCTACTTTACTGCCAATATCCAGTACAATTTCTCCGGCAACCTTTAAAAATGCATATTCATCTGCTCCAAATGTACCGAGGAAATTATGATTCTGGTCCATATTGCACATAAATAGCTGCCCTGATTTATACTTGAAATTCATGCATCCTGGAACAATTGAATTTTCGAATGTGAAGAAATCCAGATTTCCGTTGCACAACCCGTTTTCTACGCAGAGTGCATACAGATAGGTCTTTTGTCTGTTCCAGAAGGAATCTTTACCGTTCCTTGCAATTATCTTTATGTGCTCCTTCTTTGTGGCAAGATCGAGTTTTACATGCCTGTAATTTACATAGGCTTTTTTATAATCTGCCTTATAATTTGTCTGACTCATCTGGGGAGATAGAATAAATGCTTATAAATTTATATTTGCTTTTGAGGCAACAATTAACGTTTATTTTAAATATCAGGAAAAAAACAGATATCACTGGTGATTTTTCCCTTATTGATACACAAAAACAGCCTTAAACCTGTATACGAAATCGATAGGTTGATTTAGAAAAATAGCATATTATCCATATGATTGACATTACTGATAAAAATACAGTTAAGCGTGAGGCTATGGCTACCGGAACAATAAAACTGAATAAAGAAACAATAAAACTTATACGGGAAAAGCAGGTAAAGAAAGGAGATGTCATAGAAACTGCTAAAATTGCAGGTACCATTGCGGTTAAAAATACATCGGGGATGATACCATATTGCCATCCGGTGCCTGTAATGTCCATAGATTTCAATTTTGAGGTTGAGGATTCAAAAATTGTTGTAACCTGCAGGGTAAAGGCAATTTACAGGACAGGCGTGGAAATGGAAGCAATAAATGGGGTGCAGGTTGCTCTTCTAACTATATGGGACATGGTTAAATATCTGGAAAAGGATGAAACTGGCAACTACCCGGATACATCCATCGGCAATGTTGCTGTGGTATACAAAAGAAAAGGTGATGCATATACATCATGAGGAGCATGAATACAATCTCAGGTACAGAATAATCACTGTATCGTCATCAAGGACTAGTGATACAGATATTTCCGGTGATAAAATGGAGAGTTATATTGGCAACAATTCTTCCAGGTCACTTGTCAGGGACGATGAGAAGGAAATACTCTCAGAGTTTTTCCTCAATTATAGCGATACTGATGTTTTTATATATATTGGTGGAACAGGAGTTTCCCGGCTTGACAGGACATCAATGGCACTGAGAAAAATAGCTGATAAAGAAATGCCTGGATTCGGCGAACTATTCAGGCAAAAGTCGGGTGGCGTATTCCCATACTTATCCGATGCTTCACTATTTATCTACAGGGAGAAAATAATATTTACACTTCCGGGGTCTGCAGATGCCCAGGAAATAGCATATAGTATAATAAAAGAGATGGTCCCGCATCTGTACCACGAAATAACTAAGGAATAATTTTATTAACAATTCGCCAATTGTATTTTTATGAAATTTATAGATTTGCACGAGGATATTGCTTATTCTTCCATGTACGGGGATGTTATTCACGGAAAAGGTCAATCCGGGATAGATATGCTAAAAAGATTCCCGGGCTCGATTATTTTTTCGGTAGTTTTTCCCCATGTCAATATGCAGTATGGTGAAGAATATGGAACATCAATACCTAATACAACCCTTGCATACCAGCAATTCAATTATTACAGGGAAATATCTAAAAAATATGGAATTAACCTTATAGAGGGAAATAAGCCCGTGGATTCGGAATTAAATTTTTTACTATCTATGGAAGGAACTGACATTTTAAACAGGCCGGAGGATATAGAAATGTTTCATTCCATGGGGCTGAGAAACATTGGTTTAACATGGAATTATGATACAAAATTTGCATCGTCATGTTACTCTAAGAAAGACTACGGGCTGACAGGTTCCGGAGAGGAACTGGTAAAAATATGCAATAGCTCAGGAATAATTATAGATCTGGCCCACGCAGGCAAAAAGTCAATACTGGATACATGCAATGTCGCATCAAAACCTGTACTGGATTCGCATACAAATTTTAAGGTTTTGAAAGACCATCCAAGGAATATAGACGAGGATTCAATTAAATCCATAGTCGACACAGGCGGTGTCATGGGCATAACAGGAATAAGGCCTTCCCTGCATACACCTGATATAAATGGAATGTTAGAGAGTATTACTTATCTGGGAGATAACTTTGGATGGAAGCATGTGAGCCTCGGTACAGATTTCCTGGGCATACCTGAACCACCTGATGGCTTCACTGATGTTAATGCAATAGAAAAATTAAAGGAAATGATAGGAACTCACTCAGATGATGTACTTTTCAACAATGCACTCCGCGTTATAAAAGCAAATTTATAAAATTATAAATCGTACCAGCCGCCTTTGCTGTCCATTTTTACCTTTTTGCTTCCCTTATAACCTGCGTACACCATTTCTTTCAGTATGGGTGGCGGAAGCATTCTCATGTCTCCGGTTTCAGAATAAAGGTAATCACCTATTTCTTTCATGGTATCCAGCCCGATAGTGTCCATGAGCTCAAAGGGTCCCATGGGAAAACCGAATCCCAGCTTTACCATTTTATCTATATCTTCTTTGCCGGCGATTCCTTTTTCATACAATCTGAGTGATTCAACAAGCCATGAATGGACAAAATTTGTTGTGAAAAATCCTGGATAATCATTTACCACCACTGGCTCTTTGCCCATTGACCTTGCCATATCAAGTATGATATTTACTGTATTATCTGATGTAAAGCGTGTTTTAACTACCTCAATAAGTTTCATCACCGGTGCCGGATTGAACCAGTGCATCCCTATAAGCCTTGACTTGTCTTTAATATTCATTCCAATCTCGGATATCATAATTCCGGAGGTATTTGATGCTATTACAGACTTTTCAGGTATATTTTTCTCAATGCTTTCCATCACCTTCAATTTCAACGGCATGATTTCCGGCACAGCTTCTATTGCAAATTCCCTGTCATTTAACATTCCATAGTCTGTGGATACAGATAGATTTTTCATATATTCTGCTTTCTGGTCTTCCGTTATTGTTCCACGGTCAACCAGTCTCGAGAGGCCGAATTTTCCATCCGCAATGCTATTCTTAGCATTTTCCAGAATGCGGTCATTTATATCAATTAAAAGTGTATCCATTCCGTTTCTCATAAAAACCTGGGCTATGCCCTGGCCCATTATTCCTGAACCGATTACAGCTACTTTTTTTGCCATAGTGCTTTATACATTGGAATAATAAAAACTTTGACAGTTGAACAATTAGTTGAGGCAGTATTTTTATCTTGTCCCGAACTTTGATGCTATTTCAACCATGTCTTCTACATATTCATTGAAAAACTTAAGTATATCCCTCGATGTGATTATCCCTGACAGCTTATTATTATCTATGACCAGCAGCCGCCTTATAGCCTTCTTTGCCATCAAGCTTGCAACCTTTTCCATAGGTGTATCTGATGTAACAGAGGTTAAGGGGGCAGTCATAATTTCTTTCAGGAGAACCCTGGACGGGTCAGCTTCCTGTGATAAGACTTTGTTAATATAATCCCATTCTGTGACTATTCCTTCAGGTATTTTTCCATCTCCAACAATAATATATCCCTCCCGATTCTCTGCCATATGTTTTGAACCTTCCAGTGCACTGGTATTCCCGTTTATAATCTGGCAATTTTTCCTCATTATGTCCTCTGCATAAAGCACCATATCTGTTAATTATGTGTTAATATTTAAAATCGATGTGGAGGACAAAAATCCAAAAATCGATTTTTGCAATAATTAATGGTTTCATTTGCATATAGAAAATAGTTGCATACTTTTATTCTATGATTTGGCATTTAATTTTTAAGCTGTTTTTTAAGATACAGGGTGCAATAATTATTCGTAGACGTTCATAACAATATTTTTCTCTAAATACAAAAAAAGTTAAGTGTGTAACATATTAATGAATAATAAA
>JAJZWN010000047.1:7703-10402 GCA_021846695.1 Thermoplasmata archaeon | reverse complement strand
CCGTACAGCGTCTATGATTAATTTAGCTCTTTCTCTGGCTCCACTATTCTTAACGTATAAGTTCTCCAGTTCAGATACATCATATGAGCCCTTTTTCCATGCTATGTTTTCAAGGTCAACAGAGTCTGTTATTCCGAAATACTGGAATGGGCAGAGAAGATGCTGATCTATAGCCTCGGGAAGCCTTATTTCTGATGTAATATGATTATTGAAATATTTCAGGATATCCCTTCCATCCATCCTTTCTGGAGTGGCAGTAAGTCCAAGCATAATTTCTGGATTGAAATGATTCAGGAGATTTGCATAGGATTTAGCTGCGGCATGGTGGAATTCATCAATAATAATAAAATCATAATAATGCTTATCCAGTTGTAGATCTGGCCTTATAGATTCAAATGTCTGAATTGACATGAAGAGATGTTCATCTGATAATGGTTTGTAGTTCCCAACATATAAATTTCCAAATTCAGGATCTTTCAGCACATTTCTGAAGCAGGCAATGCTTTGCTTGAGGATTTCCTCCCGATGGGCTATGAAGAGAAGGCGATTGGAGCTATCAGGATGTTCTCTAACAAATTGTTTATAATCAAATGCTGAAATGATGGTTTTTCCAGTACCTGTAGCTGAAACAACAAGATTGTGGTAATTTCCCCGTAATTGCCTGTCTGCCCTCAATTCTTCCAGGATTTTTGATTGATATGGGTAGGGATGAAAATCAAAAGAATATTCATTGCCGCTATTGTTAATTGAAGATTCATTTTTCAGGGCTTTGTTTAATCGAGCCAGTTGATCCGGCGAGAAACTTTCAAACGCTTCAGAACTCCAGTATGAATCAAAAGTTGCATCTATTTTATCAAAAACATCCTGCATGTCAATCTTTGTTATCTTCAAGTTCCATTCAAGTCCACTGGATATCGCTGCACCTGAGAGATTCGAAGAGCCAACATAAGCTGTTGAATACCCTGTGTTTCTTAGGAATATATATGTTTTCGCATGCATCCTTGTATTTTTTGTATCGTATGATATCTTTATCTCTGTATTGGTCAATTTGGCTAATTCTTCAATAGCTTTAATATCCGTTACTCCCATGTAAGTGGTTGTGATTACCCTTAATTTCCCACCATTATCTGTAAATTCCTTCAACTTTTTTATTATTAACCTTAATCCAGTCCACTTTATGAATGATACCAGCATATCTACCTGATCAGATGTTTGTATCTCTTTCTGCAACTCATAATAAAATTGTGGCTCATTTGATGAACCGGTGAAAAGGGAACTGTATGCAACAGATGTGTCCGGCCTGATTGTTAAATCGATTTTTTTATTTTCATTATTTTTAGGATATGCAGAAAGCAAAATCTTTGGGGGTGATTCTATATTATCACAATTTTGTTCTGTCTTGCTGCTTATTTTGTCCAGAGGATTATTGATATGAATTTTCTCTTTGGATGTACTTTCTCTCCCATCGCTGTTTATTTTATCTAAAAGATTATTGACGAAATCCAGACGGTCTGAAACAGGTAGACGTTTATCTTCCATAATGTCCAGCCTATGTTTCGTTCTTTCACCAACATATGCAGATAATATCCGTGATAGTTGATCATTAACAAGTGCCTTTTCCAGTGATTCAATTTCTGTGTTATTGTTTAGCTCATTTCTCAGGCAAAAATTTATCAGTTTTTCATACAATCCCTTTTCAAGCATGACTTTATTGCATTTTTCCAATTGATAATAATATTTCTATTTCCGAAATTTTAATTTACATTATAAGCAGTCTGAACAGACAAAATTGAATAGTGCCATGGAAATCGCATTATAATTCAACTTAACCGGTATATTTTAAATTGCCTGATATGCAGAAAAGTGTAAATTAATAAGTTTATTGAATGCTCAAGATACTTTGCCTGGATTTGCTATATAATTCCATAGCTTTGATAATGGCTATATTATATTGATAGGGAAAATACCATTTGATTTGCATGAAATTTATAATATCCAATAATTATTATATATAGATTCTGAATATATGCATATATGCAGCAATCCGGTAAAAAACCAAAAGTAACAAAAAGGGGAAACATTAAAAATGACGTAATTAACATTCTAAATGAAAATAAAGCCTTTAAATGGATGCTCAATACAGGTGTTGTTAATTATAATTCATTATCACGTATAATCCAGAATCAAATAAAAGAGAAATATAATTATACCCCCAAAATTAATACAATTTCAACAATTTTAAGGAAAGATTATGATGCTACCAGGCAAAAAACTACAAACAACCCTTTTTCTGACATGAAAATTAATATTATTACAGGGCTTTCACTTTTATACTGTGATTATGACGATGAGGCTATGAGAGCGTATTATCCTTATTCACGTGCAATACGTATAACGCCGGAGAGCCATACTATGTGGGTTATGATTTCAGGGGAAACACCGGAAAATATAAAAAAAACATATCCTGAAAAGTTATATGGTGATTTTATAGAAATTAACATAACAATAGACAGGGAGAAAATAAATGAGGAATCAATACAGACCTTTATGGAAACTTTGTCATTCAATTACATAAATGTTTCACAGCTTATGATATCAAATGACGGCTTTGAATTATTTATCAGCGCAAGGTATCTTCCCATGGTGCTGAGATTAATAGAAGCAATAAAATCAAACAGATACTTTTAACCTTATCCTGA
>JAJZWN010000047.1:0-7691 GCA_021846695.1 Thermoplasmata archaeon | reverse complement strand
TATCCTGAAATTTTTATATTAGGGCGTTGCATCATTATTAATCTCATTTAAGATTATTATAAATAGTAAATCACAATTAAGAATTATTAAATAGTAAATTAAAATATATATTTATGTTCTATCTCTTCTATTTAGAATTCATCATACTGGGAATAATTGTGGGGGCATTAACCGGTGTACTTGGTTCCAGTGGAGTTGTTGCTGTTGTTCCTGCCTTAATAATTGTAAATTCTGAATTACCCCAGGATGCCATTGGCACAAGCCTGTTAATCGATGTAATTACATCAGTTATGGTTGCGTATGTATATTTTAAACGTGGCAGGGTAAATATCAAAAAGGGAATACCTATGATCCTGGGAGCTATCATAGGTTCACAGATTGGTGTAAGAATAGCATTTCTTATTCCAGCTGAATCTGTAAAAATTGGTTTTGCCGTTTTTATAATTGCTATGGGTATTTATTCACTCATAAGAAGAAAAGAAATGCAAAATACCAAAGATACTCAAAGATTATTAAATATCAAGCCCTGGGAAATTGTATTGATTACAATACCGGTAGGGCTTGCAACCGGGATACTTGGAGCAAGTGGTGGAATAATGTTTTTGATAATATCAATTTTAATATTAAAACTTGATATAAAAACAGCTGTGGGAACATCTACCTTCTCTATGATTATATCTGCTTCTTCCGGAACTGTCGGGTATCTAATTGCCGGCCATATCATGATAATAGCGGCTCTCATTATAGGCAGTATATCAATATTATCTGGACTTATCTTTTCCAGAATTGGAAATAACATAAATCCCTTATCAACATATAAAATCCTGGGAACTGTGTTTATAATTATAGGAATTGTGCAGATAGTTTTATAGTGGTGGTTGTATGGAGGCTAAAAAATATAAATGGTTTGTTCTCATAATAATGAGCGTTTCTGAATTGATGGTGATGAGTTTATGGTTTAGTGCATCCACCATAGCACCCGAACTGGAACCTGTATGGGGTATTTCCGGATTAGGTACCCTTATTGTAACTTTAATGGTACAGATAGGCTTTGTTCTGGGTGCATTGATAAGTGCTACTCTGGGGCTGGCTGATAAAGTTAACCCAAGAAAATTATTCACCTTTTCTTCAATTATGAGTGCGATATTTACGCTGTTATTTGTTCTATTATATCGCCATTTTTTAATTGAAATGGTTTTAATGCTATCAACCGGAATTATGATGGCAGGGGTTTACCCTGTGGCAGTTTTAATTGTATCAAGCTGGTTTCCCACGAGAAGAGGTTTAGCACTTGGTATAGTAATAGCCGGGCTAACGCTTGGAACTGCATTGCCACATATAATACTGGATTTGCCATTTATTACGGAATGGAGGGCATTGATGGAATTTTCATCGTTGTTATCCATTCTGGGTGGGGCTATGGTTTTATTTGCTTTGCACGATGATAAAAATCAGATAAAAGCACCTAAATTTAAATGGGATACAATAAAACAGATAATAAAAAATAAACCGGTGATGCTTGCAAATTTCGGTTATTTTGGACACATGTGGGAACTGTATGCTATGTGGACGTGGATTCCAATATTTCTCCTATCAAGTTTTGCCTTTTATTATACGGGAAGCAGGTTATTGTTTATAACGGGAATTGCTTCATTTTCAATTATAGGATTATCCGGTGTAACAGGGTCTGTCCTTGGTGGGGTTATATCTGACCGGATAGGGAGAACCTTATCTACGTCCATATACCTCAGTATAAGCGGAACAGCCGCCATATTAATAGGATTAACATATAGAGCTGTCCCGTATATTACAATAATTGTAGGTATTGTCTGGGGAATAACCGCCATAGCAGATTCAGCACAATTTTCTACCGCTGTCACAGAATTAAGTAACGATGCAATAAGGGGGAGTGCATTAACGTTTCAAATGGCTGTAGGTTTTTTAATAACCGTTGGATCAATTTATGCTATAGATATATTGAGAAATATTGTAGGCTGGCACTGGGCATTTTCATTTCTTTCAATCGGCGCATTCGCCGGTATGATTTCAATGATAAGACTAAGATATAAAAAAGAATCTTTATTAATGTGCCATGGAAAAAGGTAGTGCATTACGGAAACAATGCAAGGACAGGAAGAATTTAAACATAAATAGTCATATAAACAATAGAAGATAATTTAACATTGTTAACCGGAAATCCCCGGTCATTTTATCCAGAACAGCATTTAAAGATCCTATCTATGTCTGGATTCATAGAGAGTCAGCTAACTATATTAATGAGCCTATTCAATTTCTATATTGTCTTATCCCCTGATATTAGTAAATAACTTTTTATATTAACCTGTAATCAAATTATGATAATTATGATACAGCAATTTATAAACAGGAAATATGAATTAAATTTTCTTAATAAAAAATATGATGAGGATAAACCACAATTAATAATAATATATGGCCGGAGAAGAATAGGAAAAACTGAACTTATCAAAGAGTTTATTTCCGGAAAAAAGACGGTATATCATTTATGCACAGCAGACAGTATAGAGGAGAATATAACATATTTAAAATCAGAATTTTCCAGTATTACAGGCAAGTCGTATTTTTTGAATCTTGACGTGGACCTGTTTACCCTGTTTAAATACCTAATAGATGAAATTAAAGATGAAAAAATCATAATAGCATTAGATGAAATTACCTATCTAGTTTCATTAAATAAAGGTATTCTATCCATATTCCAGAAAATATATGATGAATTAATGGTAAATTCCAGACTGTTTATTATCTTTTCAGGTTCAAGCATAAGCATGATGGAGGATGAGATTTTAAATTTCAAGTCGCCGGTATATGGCAGGAGAACCGGTAGTTTAGAAATATCTGGCTTCGATCCGAATTTAATAGAATATTTTTATCCTGGAGATTTCGAAGATATTGTGAAAATACATTCAATTTTTGGAAATGTCCCATTCTACCTTTCCCTGATAGATAAAAATCAGAATATTGAATGGAATATCAAAAATATAATACTCTCAAAGGGGGAGATATTATATGAAGAACCAAAAATACTGTTGAAAGAAGAATTCCGGGAACCCAGGATATATGAAATGATTTTAAAAAGAATATCGGAGGGTAAAAATACATATGGAGAGCTGCAGAATGCACTCCATCTAGATTCCGGAAATATCTCCAGGTATCTGGAAACCCTTATTTCCAGTAGATTCATCAAATATATTATCCCTCTTAATCAAAAAAGGCGTGGAATCTATGAAATTAATGATTATTTTTTAAATTTTTATTATAAGTTTGTAGATCCAAATAGGTCTGACCTGGAGCTGGGGAATATTGAGAGCGTTTTTAAAAAAATCAATAATAATTTAAATACATTCTACGGGCATACCTTTGAAAGAATTGCACTTGAAATGGTTTCCAGGGGAATAATACCTATCCCGATTCACAATTTCCAGGTTAACAAATTCTGGCATAAAGATGTTGAAATAGATGGAGTTGCTACTAACGACAAAAATGATGTTGTCTTTATAGAAATTAAATTTGTACCAGATGTTGACGGAATAAAAATATACAACGAATTAAAATATAAATCATTAAGTGTTAATATTAAAAGGAATAAAGAGTATTATATGATTATTGCAAAATCTTTTAAAACAAAGAGTAACGAAGCAATCAATGTGGATTTTGCCGATATAAATAAGATAATAAAAAAATTGAATAAATAGAGATAACCCGGTCAAGCGTGCAGAACGAATATCATATTTAATTTTAAAATAAGAAATTATATATTCAATCAAATTATATATTTACATGTGTAGGATGTTTGCCTATAAAGGCAATTCACAGGAAGAATTAAATAATTTATATAATGCCTTGAAAGAATCTGCAAGAAATGATACAATAGGAAGCAAATTCGGGTATGCAAATCATCCCGACGGTTTCGGGTACGTAATATACAACGGGCAAAATATTTACTATTATAGATCTGAAAACCCCATATATGAAGAAAATGTGAAATTGCCCGAGGTCACTGGAGATATGTATGCCATTTTCCTTGCAAGAAAGGCTTCGGGGAAAAAACACATGGGAGTTATGTATTCACACCCTTTTATGGATGACTATAGCAATAATCTGATCTACCTTGCACATAATGGTTCTGTATCTGAAGATGAATTAAAAAAGGAATTAAATTACAGGTATGACGCTTCTGATTCAGAACTGGCATTAAAGTATATTTCGAAATATGGAATTAATTCAGATACAATAAATAATCTTATGAAAAATTACACAACATCATCCTTAAACCTTCTGATGTTATCTATTTCGAAAACTGATAAAAAAAGGTCATTATATTATTTAAATTACTATATAAATAAAGATAAACATGAATATAGTGATATGTACAAAGTGCACCTAACTCATGGTGATGCAGTAATTTCCTCAACATTGAGGTTGCATGGTATAAACACAGATGAAAAAGTTCCCTTTGGGAAACTTATGGAATTATAATTTGTTCTTCTAATAATTTATATGATTGTTAAATGTTGCAAACCTGAGTTTTCTCTTATTTTTTTATAAAATACCATTTTTGCGGGCAATATTATGATATGGATTTCACTTAGTCTGAGTAAGATGAATACAGACTTCCTAAATTGGGCCTCTTTGACGGTAACTCATAATTATTATATTATGAAACCTTATATATTCTATATGTGCAGAATGTTTGGTTATGTGGGGTATTCCAATGAGGAGCTGGATGAGCTTTACTCTGCCTTGATAGAAGCCTCACGTAAGGATAAAATAGGGGAGAAATATGGTTACTCGAGCCATGATGATGGATTTGGAATTGTCGTTTATACGGAAGATAACCTATTTCATTTCAGGTCTACAAAGCCGATATATAAAGAAAAATTAAATTTGCCTGAATTTAATGGAAAGATATATGCTATATTCCATGCATTGAATGCACATGACAAAGATTTACTCTCTCCAATTTTTGAACACCCATTCATGGTTTCCAATGGAAATCAGGTTATGTATATGGCGCATAATGGAGTTGTAGATAAGCAACAATTAATGGAGAATTTAGGAATAAAGGGCGTATATAATGATACTGAGGCTGCACTTGAATACCTTAATAAGAATGGCCTTAATGGCATATCTGATCTTGAAGATTACACAAAAAGCTCTCTAAATGTGATAATTCTTAATCTGGATAAGAAGAGTAGAAGCGGTACAATATATTTCAAAAATTTTTACCATGATGAAAGCAAAAGTGATTACCTCGACATGTATACTGCAGTATTGCCCCATGGTAAGGCAGTCGTTTCATCAACATTAACCCTGTATGGGATAGATAGATACGCCAGGGTTACCACCAAATCCATGTCAAATCTTGAAGAAATACATTAAGTGTTACAATAATATCTACTTTTTTTAAATAGATTTAACACTTGTATTAGTAGATCATTTATTTAATTGCGGGACATTATTGAAAGGTGGCAACGCATCTTATATCCAATGTAAAATAATGTTGCTGATACTGTATAAATAACCCATATAGAAGCAAAACCGTTCCGTGTGTGAGAATGTTACATAAATTATTAAAATGCATGAACCTTTATATTCCACAAAAAGTTCAATTATCCTGATTAGAAATGAATTTATCTGTTAAATATTTAGAAATTTATTTATAATATAATAAGTTATATTTTTATGGTCAAAAGAAATATTAAAATAATAATTGCAGTGGTAATAGCTGTAATTATGGTAGGTGCAGCCTTTGCAGTTTTATACCATGCCCCTAAGGCACCGTTTACTGATGTCTCACAAACAGCAGCTACAGGTTCTTTAGATCCGGCAACCGCATTCTTCACAACGGATGGCCCATTGTTCACAGCATTATTTCAGGGATTAACAGAATTCAATGGCAGCAGTACTACCCAGGTCGTTCCTGTTCTTGCCAGTTCCTATACGATTCACAACGACCAGAATTATACCTTTAGTTTAAGGACTGATGCCAAATTTAGCAATAATCAATCAATAAACGCAACTTCTGTGTGGTTCTCATTCTACCGTGGCCTTGTTATGGGCGGAGGCCCATACGTTTCGGATTATTCAGGTATATTATACAATGGAACAGCATACGCAAATACACAGATAGTACTTCCCTGGGGGATCATTGGTGCACTTAAATCTGCTGGCTACGGAGGAATGAACACAAATAATATGTCACAGAATTATAAAACGGCAGCCACAGACCTTGACAGTATTTTGTCGAACTTTAATTACAATTCTACGGAGATGAAAGTAATGTCTTTCGCTGACCAGGCAATTGTTGTTAATTCGAATTATAATGTATCTATTAACACATTGAATCCCTATTCATATCTGCTTCAGGACGTAGCAGGATGGTGGGGTGACATAGTAGAACCTTCATACGTAGATGCACACGGAGGGGTTACAAACAACACACAGAATTCATACATAAATTTAAACGGGGTTATAGGGTCAGGGCCATATGAGTTATCAAGTGTTGGAAAAGGCTTCTCTACAATAGTCCTTAAGGCAAATCCCAACTACTGGGTAACAAATGCAATGATTGCCAACGGCAGTGTGCCTTCAATTGCACAACCGGCACACATAAAAACTATTGTTATAAAGTATGGCCTGGATCATACAAGCCGTGTAGAAACATTTGATAAAAATCAATCTGCAATATCAACAGTATCACCGGGGTCCTTTAAAAGCATAATAAATGGGTTTTATGACAAATCAGAAGCCACCGGTTCACTTGTAAAAACATTTCCTGTTATTGGAACGTTCTATATCTCAATGAACGTTAAGAGATCATATACAAACAATACTTATTTCAGACAAGCTTTATACGACGCATTGAATTATACTGCTGAAGCGGAAGTGTATGATAATAATTATAACGGTACATCTGTAGCTTACCAGGAACTCGGACCGCTCTCGCCAAGTTATGGAAATGCATTCTACAATCCAAATAACTATTCACTGCCTACCCAGGATCTGAAAGGTGCAGCTCAGAATATATCACTAGCTGGCCAGCAAATGGGATTCTACGTAAAACTGGCAAATGGAACTAGAGTTGGAAACCTGAGCGGGAAAAATTTAGCTTCTCACACATTTACACTGACAGGCTTATCGCCTGCAACGAGTATAGAGAACGCCCAGCTCACGGCAGCAATAGATTCGTTTGCACAGATTGGATTGACGTTTAATACCAAACTTGTAACAGAATCTATAGTCGGTGGGTGGTCAACGGCAAGCGTAACCCCACATTTCGTGGATCTGGCATGGGAGCCTGATTACTCTGATGCAGTCGGACAGCAACTTATACCGGTCATGGACGTGTCCAACGGTGGGATAGGGAATAAGGCATGGGTAGACAATTCATCGCTGCAATCTATATTCTCTACCCTGGATTTCGAAAATGTATCTGCCCAGGAGAAGGCTATGTACCATGTACAGAACCTTACATACGACCAGTATGCATATATGTGGCTGCCGGTTCCTGATGATATATACTTCGTACAGCCTTACGTACACAATTTTGTATGGAATCCATTTGTAGAATATTTCTATAATGTGATGTATATTTCATACAAAGGAGGAGGTACATCCACAGCCTCAGACCTTTCTATGTATGCGTCAATAAC
>JAJZWN010000046.1 GCA_021846695.1 Thermoplasmata archaeon | reverse complement strand
TGGCTCCATATTTCCTTATTTATTGAATGGTACAAGGCTATCACTGCTTTCTCAGCAGATTGCTGGGATGCAAAGCAAGCCCATTCGTATTTTTCATTATTTAATGAGCCTTCAGCCTCTTCGAGATCCCTTTTAGCCTGTTTTAGCCAATCCATCGATCTTGACGGCATTTACTAACTATAATTAAAGTCTTTATAAGCATTTCTATGATCTTTGTTGGTCTGCAATCTCTGTTTTTAAATAATTCAATTGCCTTATAGAAATTATCATGGTTCTTATGCGGTAATATATTTATTAATAAATTGACCGTTAAATAAAATAGTGGAATGCATGTTTTTGAACTAAAATTGGTGAATTAAAATATATAAATTCTGCAGAAACTGGAAAGTACTCGAAATTTAATGCCCCGGTAATAGAATAGCAGAATTATTCTTAACCAGGCATAGAGCAACATGGAAATAAGCGTGTCAAAATTTAGCAGTTGCAGGTGTATGCATTTTAAACTTTAATATGTTTTTACTATTTCATCCACATAACAGGCTTTGTGACTTTCGTGCTTAAAGAATTCGTGTAAAATCAGATATTCAAGGTAGGTTAAATATTGTAAATAATATATATAAAAATTATACAGTAGCCACATAGGAAATAATATAAATTCATACATTGGAACTATCAAAAAAAATAGAAAATGATATATTTAAAGTTGAAATTAGGTTTTTTAAGATTTACATGAAAAGATATTTATTACTGGAGGACGGCACAACTTATGAAGGCACTGGTTATGGCTATGAGGGCGAGACAAACGGTGAAATAGTTTTTACAACTTCAATGTCCGGTTATCTGGAAACTATTACGGATCCATCGTATGCTGGTGAAATACTAATTTTCGCCTTCCCGGAAATTGCAAATTACCCCTTAAGCCTGGAACATATGGAATCCAGTAAGGTGCAGGTTGCAGGAATTATTACAAAGGACGCACATTCAATTTATTCTGGCGGGGAATCGGGAACAGGATTCAATGAGTTTTTAAAGCAAAACATGGTGCCTGCAATAGACGGGATAGATACCAGGTCACTGGTAGAAAAAATAAGGGAATCTGGCGCAATTAAGGGTTATATAAGAAACAAAAATGAATTTCCGGATAAATTTGAGGATACCATGGATCTGGACCTTGTTTCCATGGTGTCAATTAAAAAATATAAGTATTACAATTCAGGGCATAAAAAACAGATACTTTTCATAGATGTTGGAACAAAAAATAGCCTTATTAAGAGGCTAAGTGAAACAGCTTCCCTGCACATAGTTCCATATAACTATGATTTCTTTAACATTAAATTCCACTATGATGCAATTTTTCTGCCCAATGGTCCGGGAAACCCTGGCCATAGTTCTTTAGAGCCATTAAGGGCGTTTATAAGAGAGAAAAGTAGCAGCATGCCTGTAATGGGTGTGTGCCTTGGGAATCAACTTATAGCACTTTCTATGGGCGGCAAAACAGAGAAAATGAAATACGGGCACAGGGGAATAAACCATGCTGTGCTCATAGGGAACAGGGTTTACATTACATCACATAACCATGGATACGCCGTTAACGGAGATTCCCTGAAGGGCACATGCATGGAAATCTGTGGCACCGATATCAATGATGGTACGGTTGAAATGATAAAGCACAGGGAACTCCCGGTATTTTCTGTCCAGTTTCATCCCGAAGCATATCCAGGGCCCTACGATAGTACATGGTTTTTCAATGATATTAAAACAACTCTAGGTGAAAAAATATGAATTCAGACATAAAATGCACACTGGTTATAGGTTCAGGCCCAATAGTAATAGGCCAGGCTGCAGAATTTGATTATTCAGGATCTCAGGCCTGCCTGGCATTGAAGGAAGAGGGAATAAAGACAGTACTCCTCAATTCAAATCCTGCAACTATACAGACAGACAGAGAAATAGCTGACAGGGTATACATAGAGCCGGTAGACCCGGAAAGTGTGATAGAAATTATCAAAAAAGAAAAAATAGATTCTATACTTCCTTCAACCGGTGGGCAGGTCGGGTTAAACCTTGTTATCCTGCTTGAGAGGCTTGGAATACTTTCCTCATACAATATCAAGGTGCTTGGAACACCTGTAACATCAATAGAAATTGCAGAAGATCGGAAAAAATTCTTTAACCTGATGAAAAAAATTGGGGAGCCTGTAATAGAATCATATACACTCACAAAAAATGATTACAGGGATTTAATGCCTGGCATTAAAAAATATCCATTAATATTGCGCACGGGATTCTCACTGGGCGGATCAGGCGGCGTCATAATTAAGAATGTGAAGGAGTTGAGCGATTACTGTGATGATTATTTTTCAGTTCATGATGATATGGTAGAGCTTGATGAGTCGTTACTTGGCCTTAAGGAAATAGAGTACGAAATGATGCGTGACAATAATGGAAACTGCATTTCAATATGCAACATGGAGAATCTTGACCCCATGGGAGTACATACCGGTGAAAGCATAGTAACAACGCCATCACTCACATTGAGCAATGATAGTTACCAGAAATTAAGGACATCTGCTATCCATGTTGTCAATGAAATTGGTGTTATTGGATCCTGCAACATACAGTTTGCCCTTGACCAGGAGAAAGATGAGTATTACATTGTTGAGGTAAACCCGAGAACATCAAGATCCTCTGCACTCGCATCCAAAGCATCGGGATATCCAATAGCCAGGGTATCAACTAAAATTGCAGTAGGATATAACTTAAATGAGATAAAAAATCCTGTAACCAAAAACACATATGCTGCATTTGAACCATCAATGGATTACATAACTGTTAAAATTCCAAGGTGGCCATTCGACAAATTCTCAGTAAAGAGAGAGATAGGAATTGAAATGAAATCCATTGGGGAAGCAATGGGCATTGGCAGAATATTCGAAGAGGCTTTGATGAAAGCCATATCTTCGCTGGACATTAAACAATCTATACCCATGAGGTTATTTACATCTCCGGAAAAGACAATAGAACTGATGAAAGTGCCAAATGACCTGAGGTTATTTGCCATATTTGATGGATTATTCCAGGGCATAGGTGTGGATAAAATTTCAGAATTGTCAGGGTATGATAAATTTTTCATAGTGAAAATAAAAAATATTGTAGATGCCATGGAAACAATAAAAAGGGGTGTAATCCCTGAAAATATGGAGAATCTAAAAATGCTTGGAATTTCAGATGAAACTATTTCATATTATACCGGCATTCCACAAACTGAAATAATAAAATATAGAATTGAAAAAAAGATTGTTCCTGTATACAAAAATATAGATACATGCTCCGGTGAGTTTAATGCTGATACCACCTACCTCTATTCAGCCTATGATACACATAATGACAACAGAATAAGCAATAAAAAGAAAGTTATAGTCATAGGTTCTGGCCCTAACAGGATATCTCAGGGAGTTGAATTTGACTATGGTGCCGTTAAATCTATACTGTCATTGCGTTCAATGGGATACGAAGCTATAATGGTTAACAGCAATCCTGAAACTGTATCAACGGATTTTGATATATCTGATAAACTTTATTTTGAACCTGTTACCCTGGAACATATTTCTAATATTGCCAGTGCAGAAAAACCTGAGGGAATTATTATTCAGTTTTCAGGCCAGACCGGGCAGAATATGGCATCCGGAATATCGGAAATATTTAACAACATAATTCTGGGAACTAAGCCGGAAGATATATACAGAATAGAAGAACGTACGATATTCTCAAAGACCTTAAGGAGCCTTGGCATAAAACAACCAGATTTCATTGAAGCTTCAAATATTAATGAGCTGGAAGAAAAAATCAAGGGCATTAGCCTTCCTGTAATCATAAGGTCAAGTTTTATTATAGGTGGGAGGGCTATGGATATAATATACGACTATGATATTCTGGTTAGCCGTGTCAGGGAATTATTTATTGAACGCCCGGGCTCACCTGTCCTTGTAAGCAGTTATCTAAAAAATGCAACCGAAATTGATGTTGATTTTATTTCCTCAGCTGAGAAATCTATAATAGCGGGTATTTCTGTACACATAGAAGAAGCTGGAACACATTCCGGAGATGCGACAATGGTACTTGGCCCCGGTGTAGTGGATTCTGATACGCTGGAACAGCTCAAAGAAATAGTTGAAAAGATGAGGCAAAATTTTAACCTTTCAGGGTTATCCAATCTTCAGCTGGCAATAAAGGACAGTGAAATATATGTTATCGAACTGAATGCAAGGTCTTCAAGGTCTGTTCCATTTGTGTCCAAGGCAACTGGAATTAACTGGATAGATTCCGGTGTTAAAGCTATGCTTGGAATTGAGCCAGACCTGAAATATTCTGAGCCGGCATCATTCTTTATAAAAGTGCCTGTATTCCCATTCAAAAGGTTCAGGGATATGGATGTCATCCTCGGCCCGGAAATGAAATCAACCGGTGAGGCAATGTGTTGCGGAAAAACTTTCCAGGAGGCTATGTCTAAGGTAATACGCATCATGAAAAGGGATTTTAAATTAAACTCTGTCATTATTACAGTAAATGATGCTGATAAAAATGAGGCTATAAAAATAGGCAGAAAACTCGCAGCAAAGAATGTTAAAATATATGCAACACCGGGTACATACAATGCCATGAAGGATGCAGGAGTGAAATCAAATGTTGTTTACAGGGTCAAAGATTTGAGGTCACCGGGAATCAGCGAAATAATAAAAAATGAAGATATATCAATGATAATCAATACGCCTTCAGAATCATATGGCTCTATAAGGGATGGGTTCTCAATCAGAAACCTCGGAATCAAGAAAGATATTCCGCTCATAACAAATATCAGGTTTGCATCCGAACTTGTAGATTCCATTTTACATGAAAAAAAGGCACAGGTAATGGAATTGACAGAATATTATTGATATAATATTTAATTAACATATAAATTTTAAAGGAAAACATATAAAGAATACAATTATTATGCTTCTATGAAAGATTTTAAAAATATTTATATGAAAATCAGGGAGGTATCACCGGAACACCATTTTGAATTTACAGATTCACCGTTCTGGATACTTATAACAACTATACTTTCACACAGGACAAAGGATATTGTAACAGATCAGGCTGCGCGGTCCTTATATAATAAATACCATGATTCTGTGGGACTCGAAAACGCCGATCCTGCGGATGTAAAAGCCATTATAAAATATGTGGGGTTCAGCAATGTGAAATCACTGAGGATTATAGAGATTGCCAGAATAATTAACCATGAATATGGTGGAAAAGTGCCTGATACCCATGATGAGCTTGTGAAACTTCCGGGCACAGGAAGTAAAACTGCAAATATAGTGTTAACCCAGGGATTCAATATTCCAGCTATTGCAGTAGATACACACGTTTTCAGGGTGTCAAACAGAATCGGATTGGTACATACAAAGAATCCGGATGAAACGGAAGAGGCATTGAAAAGCATAGTGCCTCTTGAGTACCAGGTAGAATTTAATCCTGTTATGGTAGAATTTGGCAAAAATATCTGCAAACCCGTATCACCACGATGCAATATATGCCCGGTATCAGATTGCTGTGATTATTTTGCCCAGAAAAATACCGGTGATACCACAATAAAATCTAAAAAATAGCACGGGTAAAGGAAAATGGTGAAACGAAAGGATAATAAATGGTATGTGTATTAATTGAATTAATAGAATTCCGGCAACGGTACCCTGATATATCCTTTCTCACAGGAACATTCAGGGAAGTCATGGTGGTATAAATGGAAAAATATGTTATAGTGGACAGATACTTTGATGGATATAAATGGGAGAATAATTCCACAATTTTTAAGGTTAAAAACGGAATTATAGCAGAAAAATATACTGCAAATAAGCAGGATATGGAAAACATTATGGAGAGTGGCAACGAAGTTCTGGATTTGCGTGGAAAATTTGTTACTCCAGGGTTAATAGACTCCCATGACCATTTTATGCTCACATCCCTGAAATTGAAATACCAGGTAGATTTCTCAGGTGTGCGCTCATTTGAAGATTTTCGGAGAGTGCTGGAGGAGAACAGAAACAAAATCGTACACGGATGGTTTCAGGGGTATGGCATTAATGAGTACAACATGAAAGAAAAGAGGTTGCCAGATATAAAAATTATTGACGAAATTATGGGAAACACACCGGTATTTATAACACAGATGACAGAACATTACGGCATCTGCAATTCCCGGTCCCTTGAAATAGCGGGAATAGATAGGAATACTGCAGACCCTGCAAACGGCAAACTTGGAAGAAATTCAGATGGAAATCCTGACGGAGTACTCTATGAGGCCAATGCAATGGACATGGTCAAGAGCAGAATCCCCGAATATACCTTAGATGATTATATTGAAGCAATAATATCCGGGTCTGAAATGTACAGAAAAGCCGGGCTTTCAACGGTAAAGGATATTGGTGGAACAGGAAACGATGTTAACGAAGAAACCAGAATCCGTGCTTTAAACCGGATAAGCAAAGAGGGAAACCATAAAATAAGAATTGCAGTGGCACTGCCTGTTTACTCGCTAAAGGATGTCAGCAGAAAAATTGAGCTGGCTGGCATATTGGAGGAAAATCAGCATATCATGTTTGCAGGGTTCAAGATGTTCCTTGATGGAAGCATATTATCCAGAACTGCGTGGATGAAGCATAGCTATGTGGGCAGCAAAGACAATATGGGCATCCCCCTGTGGGACATTAAAAATTTCAGGGAAGGCCTCAAACAGCTTTCGGCTACCGGCCACCACATAAGCATACACACAATTGGAGACCGTGCTATTGAAACCGCGCTGGATTCTATCGAGGAATTAAAAAACTCCGGCGTTGCATCTAGATATGCCCTGGTACACTGCTACAAACTGGAGGAGAAAACAATAGAGAAAATTAAGAAACTTAATGTGGGTGTTGAAACACAGCTTGCCTTTGTGTATTTTATAGGAGACTCATTAAGTGACAATATAGGGCTCGACCAATCTAAATGCCTGTTTCCTGCAAAAACTATGGTTGAAAAAGGCATCAGGGTATCAAATGGTTCTGACAGCCCGGTGACACCATTTGACCCGCTATATGGGATATATTCATCTGTATTCAGAAAAACACTTACAGGGAAAAACTCTTCTGTTTACAGTAACAATGAATCACTTACCATTGAAGAGACAGTGAAAACATATACATCTGAAAGTGCAGCGGTAATTGGATGGAATGAAATAGGATCGCTGGAAACTGGCAAATTTTCAGATTTTACTGTCTGGGACCCTGATCCTGCAACAGCCGGGAAAAATATAGAAGATTATCTGCACATAAATCTTAAATCCATTACCCTTTAAGGTTATGGGTTTCCAAATTCTATTTCAGGTTTTTCTGCACTTCCGTAAACTTTTCCCATTATATTTTTATTATCATGGTTAAATATTATCGATATATTTTCATTTATAGCTTTTTTTAAGAGTTTTTTCTTCATCTTCAGTGTTTCAATGGGGTATGAATCTATGGCTGTGATATAGTATGGTTTCAGGTGGAATGATGATGGAAATAAATCCCCGCCATACATATATTTTTTTGAATTTATTTCAAAGAATATTACCATGTGCCCTTCCGTGTGCCCGCCCGTATTTATAGCTGTTATGTTGCCGGTAATCTTTCTGGAGCCCTCAATAGTTTTAATTTTTCCATGAATTTTGCCAGGAATGTAACTCCCTCTTGTAAAGTCATTTGGATGCCTGAAGGCTTTTAGCTCTTTTTCCTGCATTATTATCTGCGAGTTCCTGAATAATTTATTTCCAGAGAATATATGGCCATTGTGGTCAAAATGCATGTGTGATAGTATAATGTTATCAACTCCCTTTATATGATAATCGTTTTCCAGGGAATCTGCAATGTCATTATTTTTCTCCGGCACGAATATTCTACGGAACCTGTCAGAAAAATTATTTCCGATCCCTGCATCCACCAGTATATTTTTATCGTTTACACGTAAAAATGGAATATTTGTTGTAATCCTTATTTTATTGTTATTATCACTGATATATTTCGACCATAATACTTTTGGAACTATACCGAAATAAGCTCCTGAATCAAGCTCATATGTGCCATCGTTTAAAAAATAGATTTCTTCCATAGTTAAATAGTATAAATAAAAATATTAATCTTTTTAAATTAACGGAATTACGCGTATCTCAACGCGATTCCTTTTCCGAATCTGGGATAGTTCCAGTCAATATTGTCATAGGGGCAGGCTATTCTTGAAGCGCCGCATTCAACACAATTTTCATATCCTATGATTATCCTGTTGTTTTCCCATGTAAAAACATTTGCCGGGCAAATGGATACACACGGCTGTGGCTCGCCAAATCTCTCAGTGCATTCAAGGCAGGTATTTACATCCTTAATGCCAAGATGTGATTTATCGTCCTTTTTATATCTCAGTGTATATAATTTCTCTTCTGTTCTCATTTATCTCATCCTCATAACAAAACTCATCAGGTCAGGTATAATATTTCTATAATTACCTACCATGGTATTTCTAATTCCAATCAAATCTCCAGCAGCCCAGCCTTCAAGAAGGGAAGAAACCATGTTTATGTATTCTCCTGCTTTGTTGCTGGTCATGAAATCAGATTCCAATTTTCTTTCTTTAGCTATTTTTGAAATTTCCGGGTGTTTCATCAGGTTATACCTGTAAACTTCCGTATCGTAGTTCATAACAGCTGCTTCACCTGCAAGTGTTCCGGATGCTATAGCAGGGGTTATCCCATCAAATGTGAGCGGGTCTACAAGGCCGATTGCATCCCCACACAGGTATACATTGCCCTTTGCCACATTTGTTTCCGGGAACCCTCCTTCAGGTATAACCTTGGCTGAGTATTCCCTCAATGAGTATCCCTTCACCTTTTCCGCTATGCCCGTTGTTTCAAGGAATTTATCCAGCAGAGCCTCTGGCCTGATCTTCCTGTCAACAAGTTCCTTTATTGGAGAACCAATTCCAACTGCCAGGCTATCCTTGTAGGTGTACATGAATCCAGCAACAAGTGGATCTGACATAATCATTCTCCAGGACATGCCTGTATCGTCATCTGGAAAACCGAATATATTGTTCAGGTCTCCTTTTTTAATAGAGTATACCATTTTAACGGCCTGTACAGAGTTTGAAGGTGTCCAGTCAACATTTATTCCTGAGTTCATGGATACAAGGGCATTTACACCCTCTGCAAGAACGAAAGATTTTGCAGCAACATCTCCCCTGTCCGTTGTAAGTGATTTTGCAATCCCGTTCTCCCAGTTCAGCTTAAGTGCTGTGGTTTTTGGAATAATAGTAGCACCTGCCTGTTCGGATACAGATGAAAGCCATTTATCGAGTTTTAATCTTCCTGTTGTGACAAGCCCTTCAGGATGGAAATCAATATTTACAGGCTTATCTTTTTCGTACAGTGAAAGCTTCATGGTATCAACAGTTCTTTCATATGGCATGCCTTCCCCGAAAACAGATGTTATGTAATCCTTTCTGACCTCTGCACCTGAAACGTTCTTTGAACCGGGTTCAGGCCCCCTTTCAATAACAAGAACCTTTTTTCCTTCCGATGCCGCTTTCAGAGCGGCTGCTGATCCGGCTGGACCTGCGCCAACTATAACAATATCATATTCAAGCATTTAAATCACCAATTTTTTTAATCAGTTCTGGAACTATCTGGAATATATCACCTACAACTCCATAGTCGCAGTTTTCAAATATCTGGGCCTCAGGGTCTGAGTTGATAGCTATTATTCTCTTGGAACCCTGTATTCCTACAAGATGCTGTATAGCTCCCGATATTCCCATGGCAATATATAAGTTAGGCTTTATTGTTGTTCCTGTCTGCCCTACCTGCCTATCCTTTGGATACCAGTCAGAATCTGCAAGTGGTTTGCTTACACCCACTATTCCACCAATTTTCTTTGCCAGGTCTTCAGCTAATTTTATGTTGTCTTTATTTACAATTCCCCTTCCAACTCCAACTACAACCTGTGCGGCTGCAAGGGCATTGGTTTTTTCTATATTCTTGTAATCTGTGATTTTGAATCTGGAAACGGGTTTTTCCAGTTTATCTTTAATTACCTTACCCTTAAAATCACGTTCTGGCAGTGCTGAGAATACGCCTGCCCTTGTTGTCACCATTACGGGCTTATTGTTTGGGCATATAATTGTAGATGTTTCCTTTCCACCGAAATCAGGCCTTGTTGCCTGCAACTGCCCTTTTTCATCAACATCAAATATAATGCAATCCGCTATTAACCCTGTGTTGACCTTTATTGCGGTTGTGGCTGCCAGTTCCCTGGAATTATATGTTCCCGGGAAAAAGAGTGAGTTCGGCTTATATTTATTAATCATCA
>JAJZWN010000045.1 GCA_021846695.1 Thermoplasmata archaeon | reverse complement strand
AGGAGGCACCGGAAACAGCGTTGAGCAGTGCATTGAGTATGGGCCAGTCTGCTATTGCATCGCTTCCGTCTTTCATGGCTTCTGTTTCTCTGTATGGAGATGCCACTGATCCAGTATCATGGTGGTCCCTGCCTATGGCAACAGGTGCTTCAAGTTCTCCATTCCGTACCATGTCATTTATCATCAGCCCTATTTTTTCCCTTTCTCCATAGGATGCGTAGCATATCCTTGCTGGCAATCCCTGGAAATGTACGTATTCTCCCGCCAGTTTTATCCAGTCCGTCAGGTGCTTATCATCTATATTTTTCAGTATGGCATCATCAATTTTCCTTATATCCTCCGGATTACCAGAAAGTGCCAGCCACCTGAATGGTCCTGAACCAATGGCAAATAAATCCCTTATGTATGCGGGCACATATCCCAGAATATCAAAGGCATTTTCCAGTCCACCTTCCCTGGCCCTTGTCCTTATATCATTTCCATAATCGAAGACTGAAGCACCCCTGGACTGAAAATAAAGCATAGATTTTACCTGCTTTACTATTGTTTCATAAACCTTCTTCTTGAAATCATTGGGATTTTCTTCCCTGAACTTCTGGAAATTATCTATAGTGTAGCCCTCAGGGACATATCCAAGGTTTATATCATGGGCAGCTGTCTGATCTGAAACAATATCAGGGATTATACCCTTATCCTGCAATTCCTGATAAACCGTTGCTGCGTTTCCGAGAACAGCAATGGATGTGGGCTTTCCAGATTTAATTGCCTCATCCTTGATTTTAAGTGCCTCATCAATATTTTTGGTGTATGTATCCAGATATTTGTCCCTGAGCCTTCTATTTATTTTCTCCATATCCACTTCAACAATAATGCTGGTACAACCGTTCATTTTGGCTGCCAGTGGTTGTGCACCGCCCATTTCTCCCAGACCTGCGGAGAGAAACCATTTTCCATTCAGATTGTCTCTGTGGTAAACCTTCTTTGCAAGGGCATACAGTGTTTCATATGTTCCCTGGAGTACACCCTGAGTTCCTATGTAAACCCAGGATCCGGCAGTCATCTGCCCGAACATGGTCAATCCTCTTGCCTCGAGATCCCAGAATATATCATCGGTTGCCCAGTGTGGAACTATCTGTGCATTAACTATAAGAACTCTAGGTGCTTCCTTTGTGGTTCTGAATATTCCAACAGGCTTCCCGGACTGGACAAGCAGGGTCTCATCATTTTCAAGTGATTTCAGCGATTCTATAATCTTGTCATAGGCTTCCCAGTTTCTTGCTGCCTTTCCCTTTCCACCATATACTATAAGATTTGCAGGATCCTTGGCAACCATTGGATCGAGGTTATTCATTATCAGTCTGAGTGCCCCTTCCTGGGACCATCCCTTTGTGTTCAGTTTATTGCCATGCGGTGCATGGATTTCCTTATGTTCCATATTAAAATAAAACTATTAAAATATTTAAATCTTATTTTATGCCACAGATTAAATTATAGTTACTGGCATAGAAATACTGGTTGTGCACTTATTGAAGAACCCAGTGAAACACATTCCCAGGAATCGATTTCTATGATCCTGTTGTGGTCGCACCTGTCCTGTAAAATTTTATGTTAATTATTATCATATTATCCATGATTCTATATTATTTATTGCTAAATTATTTATTAATATTGTTACCGATATATATATATATTCATACGTTTATATCATTATGAATAAAAGGAAAGTAATAATAGGTGTGTTAATGGCGACAATATTTGTAATGGTAACTTTTGTTCCTGTGGCGGAATTACATAGTAATCAACTCAATTCAGCTAAAGCAATGGAAATAAGCAATGTAAACAAACATAACACACAATATAATATACATAGCTCATTAATATCGATGGCAGAATCGTTTAATTTAAAGCAAATAAGTCTATCATCAAAAACATTAATGGTTGATCATAAATCTATTTCAATCGATTTCTCAAAATATGGTGGAATAAATAAAAATATGTACGCTATTTCAACGACAATTTACATCAATGGACACATATATTCATCCCTGTTTACTTTAATTAACGTTAGAAATAGTAATACGGAAGCAACAATTTATCCTCTTTTATCTACTACTCTATCATCACCATACCATTTTAATATAGTTCAGGCAATGAATGCACACACTAATCCACTCTCAAGAAATCCTGATGGTTATTCCCATGGATGGTATGGAATTGCTATATTATTTAATCAACAGCAGACTGTAGAACTCGAATCAATGCTGTTGGCGGGGGTAGCAATATCATCATTCGTAGCGTTTGTGGCTGGCCCCACAGTTGTTGGTGGTCTAATAGCAGCTGCAGTGGCTCTATTTCTCGCCCTGGGAGGCGTCTATGTCCATCTGGTGGACGCGGCAGGTGATTTTCAGGGTATAAATATCGATGTAACGTGGGTAGGAGTTGCAAGCAGTATTCATGCACCTGAACACAATGTTCCATGGGGGTATTGATGAATCATAATATAAGTATTTCCGAATTGATACTCGCACTAATTGGGCTAATACTCATTCTATATAATAGCATTGCAGCGATCCTATCTACTAATAAAATAGCTTCTCTGCCGAACTTATATACTTATAATAATCCTCGTGGCCTTGGCTTTACATTATCTGCAATTGCAGCATGGGCATATATGTTATGCATGTTTTATTTTATGTGGAAAAGGTATAAAAAACATAAAATGGAATTTCCATAAACCCAAGTTTCGTGCAAATAGCAAAATCTGTTTAACTTTTGATTTTTAATCTGGATTGAAATAAATCATCAGAGTCATGTTGCTTTTCACACTGAAATTCAGCAAAGACTCATTCCCCATGATCTCTGCAATCTTTATCCTGAAGGTTTCACTGTGTTCTATCCAGGATGACTGGCTAATCTCCAATCTCTTCTTATTACACGGACATATTCCCTAAGTACATATTAATGTGTGTTTTCATGTTCCTGATAAGTTTCTTTATAAAATGTTGAATGAATCGGTGTAGGAAGCTACATTATTTATCAGTTGTATTTCCCTAAAATCTTATCACATAGCAACAATGGGCAAAAGCGTAAAAATACTTTTATTGAGATGTCAGGATGCAAAAGCACTGACTGATAATAGATATAGGTAATATCAAATGAAAGAAAAGGCACGTTCGCATATTTTTGTATGCCAACAACAGATGAAAAATTCCCTCTGCACCAGCATAAATAGGGCACTCTAAGTATAATACACTGTTGTGTCCATTTTGATTCAGTAACTATGCCAATTGAAAAATTTCTTAAACTGAATGAATATTCTTGGACATAAAATTTATTATCTTATACAATATAAGTATGCAATGCCTATATATGAAAGCGACGAGCATGAATTCCTTAATGCGAAGGCCAAGAAAATTGAAAATAATGTTTATATAAAAGGACTGCTGTTTCTTACAGATAAAAGAATTATATTTGAAAAGAAAGGTCTGCGGTCTGTTTTCAGAGCATCTCCTGCTGTTATGGATCTCAA
Organism: Thermoplasmata archaeon; assembly: GCA_021846695.1. The sequence goes on along the minus strand of JAJZWN010000045.1, from coordinate 7,138 downwards.
CCTTTTTCTTTATAATGTGGAGAATGCAAATTTTGCTGTTCCTGCATTCAGGCTATTCACCAAGCAGGTGCTTAGCATAGAATATTATGATGATTCCAAAAAACTTGTCAGAGTAGATTTTGCAGTAAAAAAATCAAAAATGTGGGTTGACCAGATTACGCGTCTTGCAACAATATCAAAGAAAGATGAATCAACGAAAAAAGAAAGAGAATCATTAGAAAACAGAAAACATGAAATAGACATGGCAAGGGCAAAGGCTCCAAGGGCAAATATCGGAATGGCCGTTTTTGGAAATGAAAAGAACAGGAATCCATATGAGAATATAAGGGAAAATATGGCGGAAGACAATAATGAAAACCTTCCAGATACTGCATTCCGGTGTCCTCACTGTGGCTACCCAGTTACCGAGGAAATGACTTACTGCCCCAACTGCGGATATAAACTAAGACAAAAATAGGATTATAAACATCATAATTTAAAAAAATTAATTATTTTCATATATATTTATTTCAATTCATGGGAATTGCCATAGTTGTGCGGTGCTTCATGAGTTGGTAGTGTTATTTCCTCAAGATTGCCATGTATGTAGGATTCCATTGCCTCATCTTCGTTCAAGTTATTGTTATAGTATATTTTTATCTTATTTTTGAGGAAACGTACTCCTGGCTCTCCTATTTCGGCAACGATTATTGCATCCACATTTTTTCCGAGGACCGATTTGAGCATATGTATACCCCTTGCCGAAGTTGCTTTTAGAGCTGGATTTTCATAACGATCTATAAGTTTGTATTTTGTGTTTTCTATTTCGAATATATGCACTTCCGCTCCTTCTCCGGGCCCGCTAATATTGCTCCCATTTACAGGTATTCCAACTTTTACTGTCATATAAGTACATGCCGGATTAGCATTTAAGCAATTCTTTTTTTTGCTATAGTCTGTAGATACAAAAAATTTAATTCAAATAATATTATTTATCACTCATGAATGAATCGTACAATGAATTTCTGTCAACATGGGAATCGCAGCAAAACGCACTCATCGAGATGAGAGAACAACGATTTTCTTTTATGATGGATGTAATTGAAAATTCGCATTCAAAAGTAGATAGCATACTTGATGTGGGGTGTGGACCCGGGTCATTTACTATAAGGCTTGCAGAGCGATTTCCACAAACAAGGATATACTCAATAGATTATGACCCTGTACTCTTAAGAATAGGGAAGAATAATGTGTCCAAGCACGGTTCAAGGGTGAAAATACTTGAGTATGACCTGAAGGGAAATGAATGGCTCCATGCCATAGACGATGAGAAATTTGATGCCATAGTTTCTACTACTGCATTGCACTGGATCCCAAAGTCTAATTTGATATCGCTGTATGAAAATTTCTATGATATTCTTAAAGGTGGAGGAATATTTATGGATGGAGACCATTTCAGGAGCAATAATGATTCGGAATATATCCAGAATCTATATTCAACAATAAGAGATAAGATATCAGGAGATAATCTTTCCAGAGAACAGGCAATGAACTGGGAACAATGGTGGAAATATATTGCAGATAGGGGTGTTTTCTCTGAGGAACTGATGGAAAGGTCAAGGCGTTATACTTCTGGATCACACGATCAGAAAATTACCTTGGAAGAGCATATTGACATTTTGAACAGATGTGGATTCGATTCTGTTGGTATAATATGGCAATATCTGGATAACAGAGTACTTTTCTCCAAGAAATAAATTAATTTTATTGTTATTATGAGACACAAGATTATGGAACCATTAGGTTAATTCTTTAAATACAGTGTTGATGAAACTTGCAATATAAGCCGTTTCGGAAAGCATATCTTCTATTCCGGAGCCCAGGTGGCCACCAGTCCCAATAAGGATATATGACTCATTTCCAAAATCCCTTAACTTTTTATAGAATTTCAGGGCGTGTGCAGGATGAACTCTATCATCATTCATTCTTGAATATATGAGTGAGGGCGGATATTTTCCGGGTTTCAGCTGTTCATATGCAGAATAATTTCTTAGGAATTTTGCATCTTCCGGATTATCAGGATTTCCATATTCGCTCACCCAGTATTGTCCTGCAAGCAGCCTGTGAAATCTCAGGAGGTCTATAACAGGGTTTCCGATTATTGCCCCTGCAAGGTATTCGGGAATTTTATCCAGAGTATAAGCTGCAAGAAGCCCTCCGTTACTGACACCATAACAAATAATATTCTTCCCCTGAGCACTTAATTTCTTTATTATGGACTGAAAAGCTGAATAAACATTTTTCTTATTTTCCTTCATACCCATCCTGTGCCACTTCTCACCGTATTCTCCCCCTCCCGGAAGGTTGCAGATTACCACATTGACACCATTGTTCAAAAGATATGCAAAAAGATTGTAATAGGAAGGCACAATGGATATATTGAAACCACCATAGCCATAAACAATTGTGTTCTGTGTTTTTTGATTGGATTCCAGAAAGAAATAATGTACTCTCCCGAAACTATTTTCAACATACTCTTCAGATATTTTAGGTTTTGAAACAATGTTCTGTTCCAAAAGTTTCAACTCCATATCACAATAAGAGAAAATAGCGTATGGAACCCCAAATGATCCCATAATAACAGTAGCTTTTTCACCGTCAGAATCCATGGAAATAAGGCCATATGGTCCACCAAGATCAAATTCTTTTATTTTCCTGCCATTAAAGTCATACACTACAGGTATTGCCTTTGCATCTCGCATATGAATGACAAAAAATCCTTCTTTCACAATGGTTGCATCCTCTACCGGATCTTCCATGGAAAATTCATTTTTTTCATCACTAATAATCCCAAATCCTTTATAAAGCAGAGTATAAAGAGTACCATGCCTGTATCCCAGGACCTTAACCTGGCATTCAAATTTTCTGTACAGTTTCCATGAGGAGGGATTATCTGCCAGACCGGCATATATGGAAGAAGATACATTATCCCCTGAAACCAGTATAGCCTTATCTCCATAAATCTCCCCTTCTATTCCCTCCCCAGATTTTATTTCATTTCCAAAAACGTAATTTCCATTCAAATAAACGGCATTTCCAGAATGCGTATCTTCGTTTACCATTTGATTTCTTTTCTCTCTTATAACATAGAAACCATTTTGTGTAAATAAAATATCATTTATCACACCCTTTTCTGTATAAATTATTTCTTTACCCTTAAAAATCTTAAGGACTCCATAATCAGAACCATTTGTTTCAAATAATGCTATCCTATTTCCATTCTTCTCAGGTTTTACCCATACAATAATTCCCGTTGTTGAATACATAAGGGAATTGTTAACTATGACCTTGTTCATGCCGTGCTCAATGGTTACAAAACATTCAATACTTTTAGTGACTTTGACAAGTTTCACCTTTTTCTGGTGAATATATGGTTTAAGTATGTCCAATATTTTATCGTAATCTGACTTTAGATAATTTTCTGTTTTTTCCGTTTCTTTTAGGGCATATTCTTTTACATCATCATTCATATTCTCAAAATCAATTTCTTCCATTAAATATGCAATTAATTAATCTATATATCCCCTTCTATGTTTGAATTTATTGGAATAGAACAAAGTTGTATTCAGAATATACAGCTTATTAAAGTGTATTCGACGTTGACCGACTTATCAGGCTATATCATTTCTATTAATTTTCCTGACCAATCTGCTATCCGAGTTTGTTCTGGCAAAGCAAGTCCATCTCTAATACTAGCCTGGAGCGCACAGGGAATTCAAGCCTTAAAGCTCATACCTCTATACTCAAAGGATTTAATATAATTCTATATGTAGTTGCAAGCTCTGGAAGTGAAACAGGGATCTACATTATCATGGCATCAGGTCGCTTACCCATATTGAAATTATTTTTATTATATCATTAATATCAGGTAATTCATCCATTACAATATTTCTAAGTGTATTCCTGAAAAAATCTTTTTGTTTAAGCATTTCTTTGACAAAATATTCCTTATCAAATATAATATCATAATATTCGAGTTTTTTGTTTACCATTTCTAAGTCGAATTTTACATTTTTCTTGGTAACCAAATAAAATAAATCATAAATATCCCTTGGTTTTTTTCTTGTATAAATTGCCCTTATCTTTTCTGACGCAACCTCTTGCAGCGACATCCCAGATAATATTCTTACCGGTAGGTCATATTCTGGGAAATCAAATTTCAATGCGATAGGCTTTTTTATTATTTTTTCTCTTCTGCTAATTTCAATATATACAGGTATACGATCCAAAACTCCTGTATACAAAGGTCCATTAGATAGTATCCTGAATGAAAGTGTCACATTATTATTTTTGAGAATTTTCAATTCGTTGTTTATTCCTATTAAAGATAAATTTTGATGCACGGTATTTGAAACATCATCGTTTATTTTATCGTTTGCTGTAAAATCCAAATCCTCAGAAAATCTTCTTAAGCTGTGAAATAGCCATAAATAAGTTCCACCCTTCAATATTAATGGATAATTAAATAATGAATTCAATATTAAAACTTGCATATATCTTTTCTCTTCCTGCCACGGTCTTAGTCCATGGAGTTTTGATAATGATATTATATCATTTTTAGAAATCATTTAAGCATCTCCACTATCTTTTCTATTTTTTTTATTTTTAATTTTTTTAGCCTAGTTATTAATTCAGAAAAGTCTATTTCCTTTTTAAAATCGTTCACATCAAATTTGGAAAATATACTGAAATATAATCCATCGAAAATTGCCTTATCCGGATTTGCAACAAATATGAAACTTCCGTTCTTGTTATATCTTTTGTATCCAAAAAATAACTCAGGCTTTATCTTATGGTATATTATACCAAGTTTATAATAATTCAGGGAGTTTCTAGTATTTACACATTCAATATATTGTGGAACCTGATAAGTCATCTTATGGTAGAGTAATGCAGAATTTATTGATATATAAGATGGAGAAATCAACTGTGATGCTATAATAAAGTCATCATTGATAAACGATATCTTTCCATTAACAAGCCTTGTTGCAAGACCCTTTTGAACAAGTCTGTTCATATAAACCCTGGCAATATTTTTATTCTTATTGATAAGATTTGAAATCTCTTGTACACTATAAACGCTTAATTCCGAATTTATAGCCATATCACGAATTTTGTATAACGATAATTCTTTCATTTTAAACCTCTAAGGAAGTCTGTAAGTTATTTAACGATAACCAACTGTCACATCAATATAACAATATTGTTATGCATAAATGATATAAATATTTATTTATTATTTTACAAATTACAAAATATGGTGAAATCTATACGTCAGGAACTACATCACCTTTAACCACAACAGGAAATGTAAATGGCAGTCCCAGAAATATATTAGATGATGGTTCTGGTAATATGAGTATAGCGGGTAATTTAAATGTTCATAATACTCTCAATATGACTACCACTTCAGGACAGGTAATAACCTTTACTGGACAGGGTGGTGATGCTTATATTACTGATGAATTAAATCTTCATTTTCCAAATGCTACCAGCACTTATACATGGCACATAAATAATGGTTCAAAACAGCTTTTAACTCTTGGTATTGGTGTTGGTAATGCTGGAGATTTAGATATAGCTGGTGGATTAACCATAGCTGGTAATTTTAATATAGCTAATCATATGATAACAAATTTCGGAGATGTGCCCGGCTCAATAACCGGTATTTATTATGCCACTACAATGACAGGAATGGTGCAGATATCTGATGCAGAATTTGTAAATAGCACGGGACAATCAATATTGGTAATTTTCCAACCAAGAGGCGGAGAAGCTACAGGTTTACCGGGCGGTTCTTCTGGGTTTAATAATCTAACAGCTCCTCTTGGTTCGGCTGGTGCTACATATGTTTATTTCGGAATTCTTAATAATGGAGGATATATAGACTATAAAAGTGTAACTATTAATTATTTTTGGATGGCGGCATAATAAATTATATCATTATATTTCCTCTTTCATATTTTGATGATGTATTATTTAATGGTGGAATATTGTTATAAGTATTTTTAGGGATAAAATGATATATTGAATATTCATTACCTAATCCAATATAAACATAATAATTAGGCGGAATAGTTATGTTTACAGAATTATTTCCAACGGACAATCCATCTCCTAATATTCCATCGGTAATTACAGTCTCATTATTTGCAGGAATATATTTAAAAGAAGTATCATATCTTATATTATGTGCTATTACCATTTTTGTGCTATAATTTCCTGTTGTATTATTTTGCAATAATACCTCAAATGTAGCATTATGAATAACATCACAATAAGTCTTTCCTTCTGGTAAAATACAGTAAGTAAAGACTTCATGAGTAAAATTATTCTTAAGTGTTAGATGGGCATTAGTAGGTAGTGTATTTACAAGCTGAAATAAATAATTAGCACCATTCCCATTCCATGTTGTAGGAAGATTTACTGATAAATCGGTAGAATTATAACTTACATTTGTTATATTTTCCTGATTTAACATAGTCGTGTTTTTTCCAACAATATCGAAACTTGGGTCTTTTATTTCTACATCAAAGCCATAGCCATCTATAAAGTTAAATTTCTGAATACCTGTAAATTCTATTCCAGCAATTACTATAACTACAATTGCTATGGCTATTATGACAATTATTATTTTATTCTTCATATTGATATATCCCCCTATATATAAATGGGGCTGACCGGATTTGAACCGGTGACCTCCCGGTTATCAGCCGGGTGCTCCAACCAAGCTAAGCTACAGCCCCGTGAGACCCTTATTCTTAGAAATTAAATAAATATTTCTATGTATTCTTATCTATTTTCCTTATCTGTTCAAGATCAGTGCATACCTCACACACATCGCCGGGGGTAGGCGCACCACATGTTCTGCAGGAATTCAATTTCATATTTTCATTAACATAACTATCTCTTATGGCTGGCCTTGTCTCATCAAAGAACTTTACTATAGCAAATTTAGTCCCAGGAGTTTCCTTTTCAAGCTTTTCTATAATATCCCTGAATGAATTTCTCTGTGCCATGCTGTAGTAAGGGCACCAGCTAGAGTCAAAGTCTATGCCACTTAATATTGCATAAAGCACAACCTCTTTTTCAGGTATTT
>JAJZWN010000006.1 GCA_021846695.1 Thermoplasmata archaeon | reverse complement strand
TTTAAAATATCAATAACATAAACTTTAAATGATATATAAAAACTATTTCTCAATAAAATATTGCAATGGCTATCCGTTATTTCATAAAATAAATATATTAATAAGGACTTGGCAATTAGATGAAATTTGAGTGGATGCCCTTCCGGATAAAAAACATATTTAAAGATGGAAAGACAGTAAATTACCACAGTATAATTATAGTATTATCCATTATATTCGCTATTTTCTTTTCATTTTATTCTATTTTAAAGGCATATACACTTAATGCTTATGCATGGGATCTGGGATTATATTCACAGGCATTTTATTCTTCTCTCCACGGCCAATTATTCTATTCAAACCTGCTTGGAGAGAGTTATCTTGCAGAACATTTCTCGCCATTTATGTTTGCCCTCCTCGGTGTCTTTTACATCTATCCGAATCCATACATATTGCTTATTATTCAGGCAGTATTCTTAAGTTTCGCAACAATTCCACTTTACTATATCTCCCTGCATATTTTTTCCAGGATAAAGGAAAAATACCCTGAAAACATAAAAAATCCTGCACTTTATTCATTTATAATAGCAAGTGCCTTTCTACTTTCACCCTTAACAGAAAGCCCGATTTATTTTGATTTCCATCTAATGATATTTCTCCCATTCTTTTATTTTATGGCAATTTATTTTTACATTAAAAACAGGATGGCGTGGAATATTGTTTTTCTTGCCCTGATAGTAAGCCTTCATGCTTCCTTTGTTTTTATTGTAGTGATGACATTAATAATGGAAATGATGATATCCAGGTATTATTTCAAGGAATCCGGTGAGCAGACAAAAAAAATGGCATACCTGTTTATCACATCACTTATAGTTTTACTTATATACTATACTGCAGCAGGGTACCTCAAAGGAGACATAGCACATAGCCAGAGTATTTTGCTTTTCGCAAGTGGAGCTACGGGTTCTGCGTCGAGAAGTATAACTGGCCTTGTTTTAACATTTTTTCTCCATCCATACAGATTCATGACTTATATTATCGCCAATTACCAGATTAAGCTTCTCTTCCTGGTTCTTGCATTTCTGGCCGTTGATTTTGCATTTTACCGTTTCCCTATTGGTTTAATCCCGGCTATTCCATATCTTGTATATGCCATGACCTCCTCATACATACCTTATTATTTTATAGGATACCAGTACTCAATGATGTTTATACCTATGATATTTGTCGCTGCCGTATTTGGAATATCTAAAATGATGGAATTCAAGCCTACGCCTTCCATTAAAACTAAACGGGCGGCCAGGAATTTAAAAAATACCATGTTAGTTATTGCTGTATTTGCAATTGCAGCGTTTATAGTGGTGTCACCCATATCGCCTGTATCTGTGGAACCTTCAGGCATCCATAATATTGTAAATGATTCAGCAGGATATTCTGCAGAACGGAACCACTTTGTATATTCACTGGAAAATAATATAAGCATGAATTCATCCCTTGTAACCGGAAATAACATTTACCCGTTATTTTATAAAGATTTAAACGCAACAGCATTTCCGTACAATAATATTTCATCGACATCTGTGCATTTTAAATACCTAATTGCAGATTTGAACGATAGCCAGACCTACACTAGAAACAGGCATAATATATCACTTGCAAATCTTGCATTGGAGTATATGAATAGTGGTTCCTATGGCATACTTGCTGAGGGTTACGGTGTGATAGCACTTGAACTCCATTATACAGGAAAACCATTAATATTTAATCCATTAAATGTTTCCTATAGCTCAAAGGAATTTGACCATACTAACGGAAAGGTCTATGGCCCGATACCGGATAAAAACATGTCCAGTTTTCAAAAATTAGAAAATCTGGGAAAGAACGTGTATTCCGGCAACACCACCTATATTTTGCCCGGAAATTACAGCATATCTGTGTATTTGAACAGTAGCTATAAAATACCTGCATCAGGGATTAATATCACTATTCTCGACAATGGAAATGTAACTTTATATAGGATAAATTCCAGCTCATATAGATTAAATGGTGAAACTTTAACATTCAATCTGAACAGCACAGAGATGCATACAGGTGTCACTTACGTATTCACCGGCATTCCTTCCATAAATGGAATGTCAATAATACAGGATTCTGTATAACAACAATAAAAAAATCAGAAATTTATTATTCCCATATTTTTTAATATTACATAACCAGCTGCAACATCTTCCAATCCTATACCCATAGATTTGAATATAGTTTTATTCCCGGGGTATTTGCCTTTATTTATCATATAATCCTTCAACTCCACTATTTTTTCCTTTTTCTGCACCCCCATTATTTCTGCAGATTCTTTCATCGCCTGTTCAAGATTTTCCACTATCACCACGTCTGAGTTGTCCAGTACATCAGGTGCAGCCTCTCTTCTGATAGGAAAATTTGAGCCTGCGAGGTTTATATGGTACCTCTCAGGCAACTGGCTATAGTTGAATATAGGGCTATTGCTATTCGTAATGCTTGTAATGACATCTGATTCCTTTAAAACATCAAGTGAATCAACGGACTCTATTCCAAATTTGTCTGCAAATGCCTTCGAATGCGAGGGATTCTTTGAGTATACGTGGGCATGCTTTAAATTAAAGATCTCTTTCATTGCCAGAAACTGTGATTCGGCCTGGAATCCCGAACCAATTAAGGTGAAATTTATGGCTCTTTCTTTGACAACCTCTGAAGTGGCCATTGCAGCAAGTGCTCCTGTTCTGATCTGCCCCAGAGTGTTTGCCTCCAGTATGTAAAGATCTTCAGGTTTCTCAGTATTGAATATTATAACTACAAAATGTATTCCGGATGGACCTGCATAATAGGTTTTTAATCCAGCTAAATGCCGAGCCCCATAAACTCCTGGCATAGTATTAAGCATGCTATTATTATTCATTATTCTATCCCTTGGATGGGCATCTGATGCACCATTTCCGTAAGATTTGAAGGCTTTTCTTAACTCTTCAATGCATTCGCCCATTTTCAAATTTGATTTTACATCCTCTTCCGTTACGTAGGTAATCATAAAATTTAATTGTTTTTGCTTTAATAAAATTTGTGTTTAAACCAGTATAATGTTTTAACTATAATTCCATTCAAAAAGAGATTTAGCAATATTATATTCATTGGATTATAAATAATTGTTATAGTATATACTGCATAAAACGTAAATATTTGTAAATTATATTAATAGTATGTCATTAAGGGCAGTTTTCGTTAGGCCCAGCAATCGTACCGGGTCAGCATATTTGAACAAATGGGGTTTCCTTCCGGCACCCCTGGGTTTGTTAGCTCTAGCAGGAGAAATCAAAAGGATACCGGATAGTGAAGTAAAAATTATAGACATGGAAGCAGATGATATCTCCCTGGATGACGCCATAAGCCAGATTCTTGATTTTAAGCCTGACCTGGTGGGAATTACACTTCATGCCACTGCTGCACACAATAATGCAGGGTATATAGCCCGTGGTGTTAAGAAAGCTAAACCTGATACAGTTCTTGTGGCAGGTGGACACCATGCTACTTTTCTTCCGGAGGAATTGATAGAAGCGGGCTTCGATATATCGGTCCTGGGTGAAGGAGATGAAACTATTTATGATATAGCTATGGCAATAATGGAAAATAGAAGCTTCAATCAGATAAATGGAATAGTTTTCAGGGATGATGGAAGCATCAAGCGGACAATGCCCAGAAAGTTAATACAGGATCTTGATACGCTTCCGATGCCCCCACTTGAACTTCTTGATCCATCTAAATACACATTCAAGGTATTTGGCACTGATGACAGGGTTATGTGCCTGGAGACTTCCCGCGGGTGCCCCTATGGCTGTGATTTCTGTTCAGTTACGCCAACCTGGGGAAATACCTGGAGAAATAAATCCAACGAACGTATTATAAAAGAAATGGAGAACGCTAAAAGTTACGGGTATAACTGGATATTCTTTACTGATGACATATTCATAGTGGAGCCAAATGTTAAACACAGGGAAGCTTTATTTGATATGATACTGGAAAAGAATCTTAATACTTCATGGATTGTGCAGATGCGCGTCGATGTAACATCCCGCCATCCGGAGCTAATAGAAAAGGCCGCTAAGGCTGGAATGAGCATTTCATTCCTCGGTGTAGAATCTGGCAGTGAAGAAATATTAAAGAAAATGCATAAGGGGGAATTTACACCGCAATCTGCGCAGGCAGTTAAGATTCTATCCGGCAATGACATTGTTGTCATAGTTGGCATGATGGTTGGTGCACCATATGAAAGATACCGTGATTTAAGATCCACGGTCAGGTTTTCACGGGAACTGGCAAGAGCTGGGGCTGACGCCCTACAGTTTTCAATATATACGCCGCTACCGGGTACCAGAATATTCGATGAGGCACTGGAGAAAAAGTCGCTTTTCACACTGGATTGGGATAGATTTGATGTCCTTACACCGGTTATGAAAACACATGTAGGCCCGGTACTTGACCAGATGGTGCAGTTCTATGCATCCTATTCATTCTATATCTATAAATTTTTAAGGGGCAAGATTACCGGATTGCAACTGGCGGGTAAAAAGAAAAAGTTAATTGATACCGGAACAAAATTTATAGTTGATATGATGCCTGAATATTTACGGAGCATTGCACAGTTTCCTAGGCATTTGCTGGAAACATACGATATGTACTGGAACTCGAAGAAGAATGGGTTTATAGGAAAAGAAGGGCATGAGGAACTTGTTTCCAATTCAAATAAGATAATTTATGATATGGGAAAAAAGAAAAATGTGTATTATATGATAAAGCGTTAAATGTAGATTGCTTGCTGGCTTCATCATATCATCTTTTTATAAAAATTGCCATTGCATCAGGATACATGCATATTGTTGCACCACAGGTTATTGTGGATTAATTTTAATCTGACCTTATGGAAGAAATTATTCTTTTTACGCTCTCAATTATATCATTCTCAGTATAACCCATTGCGAGTGCCTCGTTCACCATATCCTTTTCTTTTTCAATTAATTTTGTTCCTTTTTCCGAATTATTGCCATCTGCAATTACATATTTCTTGCTTTTTCCAAGAACAATAATTCCATTGGTGCGCAATTTTTGATATGCCTGGTTAACAGTGTGAAAGTTGATATTTAGAACTTCTGCAAGGGTTCTGGATGAAGGCAGTATATCACCCTTATTTAATTTCTTTGTTGAAATATTATATGTTATCTGATTGTAAATCTGCAAATACAGTGGTTGTTCAGAATTTCTATCAATAACAATTTCCAAAGCTTTTACCATATGTTATAGTTATTCTATAATAATATAAATTTATTACGTTCATAAAATACTAAAAAATTTAAATTTTTACTGGAACTCCTTCGCTTCCTGTTTACTATTCTGGCTATCTTTCCAATCGGCTTCGCCCTCTTTTGTGTATAGCTGCTCAGTAAAGTCTTTGTGTATAAACTGCTTTTTAAAGCCAGATAGCACACCAAGCGGATAGATTACAAAGAGTCCCACTATAAAGGTTATGATAGTTCCCTGTATGTATGAAAAATATTGCGGAAATACAGCAGATGTCAATCCATCGTGGCTGGTAGCTACCATAAAAGTTGCGAATCCTATAAAGAATACGTACCACAGGGCATTTTTTGCACCTATTTTTACCTTTGAAAGCGCACCGAACAGCACTGCCCCAGCTGCTATAAGTATCACAGCATAGGGTTCAGATGGCCATCCTGTCCAGAACACAATTAAAGCGGAACCGGCTGTAGCAAGTGGTGCTATTATGCTCATTCCACGTACCATATCTTTCTTTTTTGTTATTCCCTGTCTCCTTGTTACCATAAGGGCTATTGGATTGGTTATCAGCCCTATGTATCCAGCCGCAGTTGCATCGTCTATAAATGTATATATGCTGGGTACCGGTGCAGTCACGAATACAAGCACTACACCGACTACTGCGAATACAATCAAAGACCATAATGGTATTGAGTGCTTGCTTTCTATATTTTTTAATTTATTTGATACATAACCGGATCTTCCCATAGAGAATAGGACTCTTGTTCCTGAACCAAGGTAAATATAACCCGTAACAAATGGAGCTAATACTCCAGTAATTACAGCAGCTATAAATACAAATGGAAATGGTTTCGACAGCAAGAAAAATGGATTATTTCCATGGAAAGCTGCCTGCACACCCAGGAAGTTTCCGGGTATTACACCTATCAGGGACCAGTTTGTCCCCATTGTAATAGCAAAGGCTACACTTATGTATATTAATGTTTCAAATAATAGAACCATACCTATTGCCCTTGGCATTTTGCTTCTGTTGTTTGTTTCCTCAGCAAGGTCAGGTATCACCCGTATAGCTCCGAAATCATACATGGCGTAGGGCATTATAGAGAATAGAGGAATAGCAACTCCGTATGGGGCAAAGCCATATTTATAGAAATTCGCATAATCAAAGGCAAAGAATACCAGTCCAAGGGACATTGACAGGTAAAAGAATATTTTAACAGCACCGGTATATAGTGAAGATTTTCCGAATTGCTTTATTCCGTAATAGTTAAATGGAATTAGCCCGAGCATAAGCGCAAGCCCCAGTGCAACGCCAATATATGTAGGAGCCCCGCTTGAAGCCAGGAATATGGGGTCAAAATAATTTATGCCTGCTATTATGGAGATTACTTCAACCGGCGGTATAAACAGGTACCAGATAATATCGGACATGGCATTTATGATGTTTGTCCATCGCCCATGTGTATAAATGGAATATCTCGTTGGGCCACCTGCCTCCGGGTAGGTAACTCCAAGTTCCATGTATGTCAATCCTATCAGGGAATATATAGCAGCACCCAGTATAAAAGCAAGAATAGCTTCGGGGCCTGCGATAGTTATCATAGCAACTGTTCCAAATAATGCTCCGTTACCAAATGCACCTACCAGGCCAACCATAAGCATTTGATTAAATGTCAGGTCTTTTTTAAGCCTTGGTTTTCGTTTTATTATATTGTGTTTCATAGTATTAGAGTTTTCCATAATAGTTGTTTATTGCATACTTATATTTAAATATTCATGAAAAAGCATATATACGCGAATGTTAATTATCGAAAATTTCCATAATTGAAAAATTATAAAAATACGTTTATTTTAAAGGATTAGCTGTCGCATATCATGCGAAAATAAAAAGGTAATTTTTATATAATATATGATAAACAACATCATGGAAATTTTTTAAATACTTAGCTAAAAATTCTTTATGCGACCAGGGAATTACCATCTGAAAATATAAAAATAACAAAATTGAGAGATATTTTATTGGAATTAGATTAATTTATCAAAGAAGAGATTCTTTAATTTGCTTAATGGCCTCATCTTTTCCTTTGAAATCATGGAAGGTCATAAATTTGCCCTTTTCCAGTTCTTTATAGTGCTGGAAGAAATGCTTTATCTTATCTTTAACGGCATCAGGGACATCCTTTATGTCAGTGTATTCTTTAGACATTGGATCCACCTTATCCAGCGGTACCGCTATGACCTTATTGTCAGAACCTTCCTCATCGCTCATTTCAGCTATTCCGATAGCCCTGCATTTAACTATGGTACCCGAAGGTATAGGTACAGATGAAATAACAAGGACATCCAGTGGGTCCTCATCCTTTGCTTTTGTGTTAAGCACAAACCCGTAATTTGTCGGGTATACCATTGATGTGAAAAGTATCCTATCTAAAACTATATTTTCCACATCAAATTTATATTCAAGCTTTGTGTTTCCTCCCTGGGGAATTTCTATAAATACATAGAAAGATTCAGGGAAATTTTCTGTCTGAACATTAAATTTCATAATTTGTTATTGTTCTATTTAATATAAATATTATCTAAATCTTAGAATTTTCATCAATTAACTATGCCGTTATATTAATTGGTTTTCAGTAATGAGTTAAATTCCAAACAAAAAAATTATATTCACATTTAATATATATTTTAATGGATGATTTTGAAAACAGATATACTTATAATAATGAATTGAAATTTGACCAGGTAAAACGTATTTTATTCGGTGTGGGGCAATCCATGCTCGTTGGCGAACAGTTAAAAGAAATCGGAAAGAAAAATACCATAATTGTAACTGATCCTAATGTTTACAAATTCGGGTTGCTGGACAACATTGAAAAATCACTTTCCAAATCTCAGATAAAGTACGAAGTTTACGATAAAATTTCCAATGAACCTACAATGGATAACATCGTGAATGCAGTAGAATTTGCAAGAAGCAATGGAAAATTTGACTCGGTGGTTGCAGTGGGTGGAGGGAGCGTGCTTGATACCAGCAAGATGGTGGCATCCATGGTAACCAATAAGGGAGAGCCTGCAGAATACTTAACGCCAGTCGAGGATAAATTTAAAAATCCAGGGCTTCCCAAGATTTTAATACCCACAACAGGGGGAACAGGAAGCGAAGTTTCAAACATGTCCGTTGTTATAAACCGGGAATCCATGTATAAAACATGGGCAGCCAGCAGCAACCTTCTTGCAGATACTGCAATAGTAGACCCTGTACTGAATGTTAGTGCACCCCCCAGGACTACTGCAGCAAGTGGAATGGATGCCCTTGCGCACAATGTGGAGGGATTAATCAGCAAAGAAGCAAATCCTATTTCTGATGGCATAGCCACAAAGGCTGCGTCATTGATTTTTAGAAATTTACGAACAGCTTATAATGATCCTTCTAATATTGAGGCAAGGTCGGCAATGTCAATGTCCGCTATGCTTGGTGGTATGGTAATCACATTCCCATGGGTGGCCGGGCCATCGGTTCTCGGGCATTGCCTTGGCGAAGCTTTTGGGCCAAAATACGGAGCAATACACGGTGTTGCAGTAGGCATGGCATTGCCATACATACTGGATTTCAACATATCTGCTGCCTATAACAAAATAAGCTCACTTGCGAGGATATTCAATATACGTTATAAAGGAGAATCGGCAAGAGTCGTGGCATCAAAGATTCCACCGGCAATAATCCAGCTGCTTGAAGACCTGGAAATGCCTACAACACTGAAGGATATAAATTTCCCAGCATCGGATATTGAAAAATTTGGTGATTATATATTTTCATCAAGGCAGAAACTCTACGATCTCCCCAGATTTAATCCCAGAAGGCTCACAAAAGAAAATTCTATCAGGCTAATACAGAATATGTATGATGGGACACTGGAAAACCAGGTAAGGTAATTACAATGGAAACATATAAAATGTTTATAAATGGTGAGTGGGTAGAATCATCAGGGAAGCAGGTTCTGAAAGTACTGAATCCCTCTACAGGATTGGCTGTTGCCAGTGTCCAATCTGCATCCAGAGACGATGTCAGGAAAGCTATAGAATCGGCAAGAAAATCATTTGACTCAGGAGCCTGGAGCAGGGCCACCCCCGGTGATAGGTCAAATGTCCTTCTAAAAGTAGCCGATCTTATAGAGCAGAACCAGGATAAATTTATTAAAGTTGAAACTGAAAATTCCGGGAAAAGTATAAAACAGATATCCGGTTATGACATTCCATATACCATAGACAACATACGTTTTCTGGCAGGAGCCTGCAGGATTCTTGAAGGGAAAGCAATGAATGAATATGTTGCAGATGGGACAAGTGCAATAAGGCGTGAGCCCATAGGGGCTATTGGGATTATAACACCATGGAATTATCCATTAATGATGGTTGTTTGGAGAGCTTTCCCTGCCCTTGCAATGGGCAATTCTGTCGTGGTAAAACCAGCCAGCTATACACCATTGACAACACTTATGCTTGCGGATATAATGAAAGAAGCAGGTATTCCGGATGGAGTGTTCAATGTTATTACAGGTCCGGGCAGCTCTGTCGGAGAGGAAATGGCAAAAAGCGAAAAGCTGGACATGATAGCATTTACCGGTAGCACAGAGGTTGGAAAACGTCTGTCAGTACTAGCTGCTTCCAATTTAAAAAAAGTTTCACTGGAACTTGGCGGAAAGGCACCGTTTATAGTTTTCAAAGATGCTAATATAGATGCTGCGGTTGAAAGTGCCATTGTGGGCGGATTGGTAAACAACGGCCAGGATTGTGCAAACTCAACAAGGTATTATATACAGGAAGAGGTGTTCGAGAAATTTGTTTCAAGGTTGAAAAATAGGATACAGAAATTAAGAATTGGGGACCCGATGGACCCGGCAACTGATATGGGGCCATTAATATCTGAAACCCAGAGAGAAAGGGTTGAGGGATATATAGAAAAAGGGATTAAAGAAGGCGGAAAATTGCTTTCAGGAGGAGAGAGGCCTGAGATACCGGGCCACGAAAAAGGTTATTATATAAACCCTGCACTTATTTACACAGAGAATGAGGATTCTGCAATTGTAAAAGAGGAGATATTTGGCCCTGTATTTACCATATTAAAATTTAAGGATTATAATGATGCAATAAGAAGAAGCAACGACGTTACTTATGGACTCGGTTCCTCTGTCTGGACATCGGATATTACCACAGCCATTAGAGCTACAAGGGATTTAAGATTCGGAACAGTCTGGGTCAATGAACATGTTGTAGTGCCCTCTGAAATGCCATGGGCAGGATATAAGGAAAGTGGCCATGGGGCATCATTATCACCCTATTCCCTGGAAGAATTTACATATATAAAACATGTATATTTTGATCTAACAGGGAAGGTAAGAAAAGACTGGTATGATCAAATATTCAAAGGATAATAATATATTAATCTGTGGTAATCACCTCTGAAAAATCTTCTGACCCGGCATTCTCCAGGTCTTTTCTCTTATTTTTATACAGGTATAATCCAAATATAAATGCACCCAGAACCCATAATCCAGCCAGAATAGGCGATAGTATATAGGGCCACGTCAGTTCATCAAATGCAAATGCTATAATTGGAATTAGAATTATAAGCGAGGCTACTGGTATTATTGCATCCTTGACAATACTATACTTAATTTTATTGTCTTTCCTTGCATATCTTATATAAGCCAGGCTTGACATTGCATGTGCCGATACCAGGCCGATCCCTGCCATGGCCCCTGTTATAATTGCAGCGTCAAATGGGCCGAATGGAAATGACAATCCCATGGAAACAATAAGTGCTATAATTGAAACGAGAATGACCGCACGGTATGGTGTTTTATATTTTTTATGGGTAACTGCGAACCACCGGGGAAAAACTCCATCACGTGCCATGGCATAGATAACTCTGGACTGCACTATAGGATTCGCAACAGTATATGCAATATAGCCATTAAGTATGAAGAACAGGAGTATTATCTCTCCCGGAAGCCCGAAAAATCTATGCCATATAATTAATCCAGGATCAGGCGATGTTGCATAGCTGGTCATGCTGGTCGGCCCCCATGCAATTGTCAGTGCATACATAGCTGATATAAGTGTTGCGCCCGCCAGTATGGCCGCTATTATTATGGCCCTTGGAATATTGAATTTGGACTGTTTTGTTTCCTCACTGATGCCTATAACTGTACCGAGCCCCCCATAAGCTTCAATACCATATAATAACGCGAAGATGAATGGAATTACATTAATCCCTGAAAGGGAAAACACGCTTAAAGTATTTGCAGGCCCCATTGTAAATATAATATACCAGCTTGTTGACAGAAGGAATATGACCTCAACCGTGGCGGTAATAAGTAGATAGACCAGGGAGGGCTTTATGCCGAAATAGTTAAACAACAAGCCGGTTGCGAAGGGAATAAGTATCAATGGCACCCAGATGAATGGTATTGAAGATATTGCAGGGCTCAATAGAAATATGACTGAAGCAAAACCAAGAAGGCCGAAACTTGGATAAATTATCATTTCGTCAAGAAGGTAAATCCAGCCATTCATAAACCCGTAAAAGCCCCCCATTCCATGTCCGCCGATTGCATAATACCCTCCAGCATGTGAAACTCTCTGGCTAAATCTATAATTTGTATTAACCATTAAAAGGTAAATGACCCATGATAACAACACAGCCAGCGGCGATGCTCCAAGTGCAAAAAGTGCAACGCCGGTAAGCAATATTCCGATATCACCGGAAGGTGCAACATGTGTATATGCCTGAAAAACAGCATGCCATTTGCCCACTGCTCCTTTTTTCAGTTGAAATTTAGATTCGAGTACAGGTTCATTATTATCCATTCGGATATAATTTTTAATTACATATAAACATTGACAAAAATATATCAGAAATTGTTAAGCATTAGCATACATTATGTGTCAAAACGTTTACATTGTTATAAATCACGGCCTTGAATTATTAAATCATGTTTTCTTTTTATCCTGCAATATATAAACAATTGTTCATGCTTAATCAACATAGGAGGTTACGGAATTTTCTGTTCTATATATTGTGTAAGTACACCATCTTTAAGGTTAATTAATCATGAATTATTCAGCCCCTTCTCTGCAAGCATTTTCTTAAGCTTTTTATTTCCAGCCTTCATCTTTCTTATATCAGTACCTATCCTTGCAGCATCAGGCCTAATGCTATCCAATCTAAATACAGCATAACTCTTTTTATTTATCCTGCATTCACATTATCCCGTAGCAGAAAGCCCACTGTTTCAGCTGTAGGATGAATGTGTAAATTCTATATATTTATAAAATATCAATACTGAGGCATTATACTACTTTTAAGCAAGTTATGCCAGTAAATCCTGAGTATATCATTGATCCGTTAGGACTTGTGTAACTGGTTTGAAACGCCTCTGTCCCCCGGTACAGCATGCCTCAGGCAAAAGGCATATTCAAATTGCATGTAGACAGAGATGCGTACAAAGGGAACACTGACACCCCTGGAGAGGCAACATCATAACCGGTAGCTACCTTAAAACTCAACAACTGGTTCCTGCAAAACCGTCCGGACTGTGAGGGATGAAGACTAATCATAAGGAAAAGTAGGAACCACACTTTAGCAGTGGGAGTATGTCGGTGAATACTTTCTGCATTTCCAATCTATTTAATTATTGCAAGTTTCTCTTCTATGTTCCATTCTCTTCTTCCAACATTATATGCCATGATCCTCCCCGGCTGCTATTATATATTCTGTTAATGTATGATTACCACTATCGTGTGGCTTTATATCATCATTCAGGGACATGCCACTTTCTATCATATATTGGCTCAGGTTGATAATTGATTTTACAATAAGGGGCATGTATACTATCACTGATTAAATAACCGTTCAAAATTGTCTAAATCTCCATAGGATTCCAGAGTAACCCATTCAAAATTTTTTAAATCTATTTCAGTATCTACTATCAGCCTAAAGTATTCTTTTGCCATGAATTCTGGAACGATAAAATTTAATAATAGCTTATCTTCACTTTCATACATAAATGTAAAATTTGATGTTATATTATTCTTTATGATGTTTGATGCAAACAACACCAATATACTTTCATCTATACTGGTTTCATATATGTGGTCAATGTCTGATATAACTTTAATGCCTTCAACATTACCCAGATTACTATCAGAATAAAGGATAATTCTGAACTTCCCCCCCTTGGTGATATTGTCTACGTACTGAATTACTGTATTAGTGCCTTTCAATACTTTGATAATCTGGTACTGCGAAAATTCGGACATGGGAAGGCTTATGGTGATACTTTTAAGCGGAATCTCCATATTCTTCATAAAATTATAAAAGCCCATGGAGGGTTTAAAGGTTAGTTTTTCAATGTTTACCTGCATATAGTTATACTTGCTCAATAAATTAGAAAAATCTGTCTCAGAGTTTGTATGCATAAAACCTTGTAATTTTAATTTGCCAGATTCAATACCGGCATAGCTGATTACCAGCCCGTTTATGCTATCAAGGTCTCCTAAAAATCCTGATAAGTAGGGGTCTTGAATTTTTTCACTGTAAAAATAATAACGCGCCTTCTCTTCTATATCAACCAGTTGAAAGAAGGGTTTTAAGGCTGTAATATCATCTGTTTTCGGGATAAAAAGATTAAAAAGGAAATCATGGCCATCCCTAATAAGGCAGCCAGCACTATTATACCCGGTTGCACGGAACAATGCTATTTGCCGGGAGTTAAAATTTATAGAAATATCAAAATATTTTGAAAGCTTCAGATCAAAATTTACCGGTTTCATTAATTTCTATAACATATAAATCTATAAAAATATTCTTTTAATTGCTAAATCATAAGCCTTAAAATTGCTTTATCATGTAAACGCTTCTGGAATCCGCCAAATTAAATGAATACAAACCTACATAGAGTTTTTAAAGGCAGGATCATCCATTGATGATGCACGCGGGGTTTTATTTAACCAGAATACCGGCATGAGAAGTGTGAACTGAAAAAACGCCCAGAACGCAGTAATATATGAAAAAGTGTTGTGCTGTAAAATGAGATAAATTGCAGCAAGAGGCAGGAGGATTAGAATTGTGAACTGTGGCCAGAAACGGTACAGAGGAATGTTTCCGCCTGTTCTGGCTGTTGTAAATGGTTTGGATTTTTTCAGTAACACACTGATTGAAGTAGAAATGCTCAGCGGGAATATCAGGAGATTTGCGGCCATATTATAGAAGACAAACCTTAATGGTGCCTTTTTAGATACCTGGGAAAGGGTAAATGTTGTCATGAGAAGTATAGTATATGGCAACCAGGCAAGAAGGTAAAGAAGATTGTTTATTGTCAGAACCCGTATTCCAACAATTTCAAGTATCGGAGAAAGGAGGAAAATTAGATAAAACCAGCCGAAGATATACCATGTTGATGTTGCAAACCAGTCTAATTTCTGTTTCGGCGAGAATTTTTTGCTTAAAAGGATTTTTTTGACAATTTTTGGCATTAAAGACAGCGAACCGTACATCCATCTCCATTGCTGATTAATGTATCCCTGCATCGTTACCGGAGCCCGCCCAAACACTAACTTTTTATTGTAATATACACCGGTCCATCCATTTATTGCCATGTTAACAGATGTGGCTATATCTTCAACTATGTTATTCTCATCGAAATAACCTACTGACTTCAATGCATCTAGATTATACACTACATTTGTGCCACAGGAGAATAATGTGCCTGCTACACTTTTACCTTCCGTGAGTATGTCATAAAATATGAATTGCTGGGCCTGTGCTATCTCTGCTAGGATGCTTGAATCAGTATTTGAGTATACCTGTGGAACCTGGATAAACCCTATTTTTGGATCCTTTGCCAGCAAAGCTGTAGTCTCCCGTAGAAAATCAGGAGCCGGCGTCTGGTCTATATCTATTACTGCAACATATGGTACTTCCAGTGTTTTAAGGACATTATTCAATGCACCGGCCTTGTATCCACTTCTATTTTCACGGTGTATGTATTTCATCCCCAGTTTCCGGCATAAATCTATTATAGGAGCAGAATCGCCACGTGTTGAATCATCAAGGACATATATATCAGAGTCTTCTCCCGCGTTGGAATAAATGGCTACCAGATTAGTAATTACCATTTCCTCTTCTTCATTGAAAATGGGTACAAGGACAGCTACTTTGCCACGAAGCCCCGGTACATAAGAATCATGTATTGTATCTGTATATTCAGTAACACTGCGGTGGAAGGATAGAAAGTATGTTACACTCTGAATTCCGAAAAACACACTTGCAATCCAGAACCAAGCGGTGAATATATAATCAAAAGTAGTGCCATTCTTTAAAATCAATGCCGAATATAAAGCTGAAGCAATACCGATGATTATGAAAACTATAGAGAGTATACTCATTATATTTACAAAAATTACAGTTCGTCTGCCCAGATTATCACCTTATACTTCTAAACAGGCTGTCATCTGAAGACGGATTTTCTGGTGAGTTGCCTTCAATAGCTTCCCGATTTGATTTTGTTGCTTCCGGTTCTGGCATTTTAAGATTGCTCAAAGGCACTATGCCGTCCGCAGTAATTTTAAAGTCAAATGGATTTGGATCGAAGGCAGTGCCCCTCATTTTTATTATGCTTCCGGTTCTGGTACTTATATCATTCTGCGGTCTATATTCAAGTTTTATAATGCCTGTGGTGTAATATTCTTCAATGCCAAAAATGCTTAAATTGCTATTCCTCAAACCACTTGTAATTAATATTGTGACTCCTTTGATCGCCATGCTATTTAAGAGGAGGTTAACAAAATCATCATCAGGTATAATAAGAAGCGTTATCGGGTCTATAACAACTCGCTTAATATCTTTGGAAATAATAATTTTCTTTAATTCTGTGACCAGTTTTGTGATAAATTTTCTGGAATCTGCTTTTCCCTGCGATATATCAGATTTCATTGACCGTATCTGGTCGGAAATCTCCATTACCTCTATTTTTCTATCTTTGTATGCTTCTGCAAATCCGATATTCATTGTACGTATATTATCAATAAATTGGTCAGGGAAAGTATCGGTAAGTATCATCAAACCCTTTTCACCGATACTGGCACCGTATGAGAGAAAGGTACTTGAGAGTGTTGTTTTACCCACACCTGGTTTGCCAGATATCATATACACATACCCGGGCCTGAGCCCTCCGGATAATTTCGCATCGAGGATAGGAATTCCAAATCTTGCACGGAAAGCATCCGGTGTGGCGATTTCTCGTGGGTCTGATATTATAATACCGTAAATGTTGCACATTTTTTTTACGTACTCGCCAAGTTCAATTTCACTTATTAAAATTTTTCTTGCAATGCCTGCATCTGTAGCCTGGGAATTAAAAACCATGATATCATTCGTTGTGATATCTGAATTTGCAAGCTTTACGGCGATTTTATCTTCCCCTGAAGCAATTATATAATCAAATTTATAACTTAATCCAGATGCACCCTGAACTGCCATTCCCCCAACTACCTTAACTTTGTGTATATCAAATTGAAATTTTTGCAAGGCAATTTGCGCCAGGATATCATCATCCAGTTCTATCAATAGGTGTCCTATATCAAATAGGCATATAAATTTTTTTAAAAAACATAGATAAATATCATTAAATAACCCTGTATTATCAAAGAAAATCTCTTATAAATATTTTAGATTCATAAAGTTTATAAACCAGGTAATCTATTCGTCTCGAAATTTCGATATTGTTTCTATCGAATAAAATTTTTAATATAAAACTATATTAACTATGGAAATCCTGGTTTTAAATATTCCATCATTTAGTTGGGCTGGTTTTGGAAGAAGTAGAAATTATTCTTCTCCTAGTTTCATCAGCATCTGCTCGCAAATATACCCGTTGTGTTGGAATTGATTTTAATCACATTATCCAGATGATAGGTAAAATATATATCTACAATATCATCTTTTTCAGATATAACTGTAAATTGCACATTTATTTAAATATGCTCTCTTTACAATTATATGCCGGAGGAATTTTTGCCGGTATATGCAATATAATCATTGTCTATAAGTTATTTTGATATAGAAACTGCATTATGCACTGAAGCAGGTATATAGAATTGACACTGTTATACAGTGTATAATATAAACCTTCAGGTAGTATCAGAAAAATCAAATAAATTCTATAATAAACAGGAATGAACTAATGACTATTGACTGTTATAGTCAAAAGCAAAAAATAGATATAGGTATGTAGCTTTTACGCTTATGGAAGTGAAAGTTAAGAGCGAGATGGATGTGGACAGAGGGCTTTGCGACTATTGCGGAGCCTGCGTTGGAATGTGCCCCACAGACGCGATTAATTTAGATGAGACCGTAATAGCTATAAATGAGGATAAATGCATAAAATGCGAATTTTGTGTAATTGGATGCCCTACCGGGGCAATATCAGCGGAGTGGTTCCATGCTAAACTATGATGTTCTTGTAATAGGTGCAGGTCCAGCAGGAAGTTCTGCTGCAAGATATGCATCAAGATACGGATTGAAAACGTTGCTTGTTGAAAAAAGGCCAGACATAGGGTCACCGGTAAGATGCGGTGAAGGAATTTCAAAAGCATGGATGCCAGAAGTAGATATAAAGCCGGAAGCACACTGGATATCAGACGAAGTCAAAGGAGCGCGTATATATGGCCCGTCGGAAAAAAAGCCTATTATGCTTACCGCCGAGAGTGCAGGGAATGAGGTTGGATTTGTTGTTGAGAGAGATAAATTTGACAAGCATATTGCCACACTTGCAGCAACTGAAGGAGCAGATATATGGATAAAATCTCCTGCTATGTCTGTCATAAAAGAGGGGAACAGGGTTGTTGGCGCAAAGATAAGGCACAACGGGGAAGAAGTTGAAGTACGTGCAAAGATGGTAATAGCAGCAGATGGATTTGAAAGTGAATTCTCAAGGTGGGCTGGATTAAAATCACCTATTTTGAAGAAGAATGATATAATATCTGCACTGGAATACAGGATGGAAAACGTTGATTCTAATGAGGATTTCACAGACTTCTATCTTGGCTCTATAGCACCAGCAGGATACCTCTGGGTATTTCCAAAGGGTCCGCATGAAGCTAATGTTGGAATCGGCGTAACAATAACAATGATGAAAGACAGGCTTGACGTGAAAAACTATCTTGATTCCTGGATTAAATCACATCCTGCATATAGCAAGGGTAGAATAATCCAGCAGATAAGTGGCGGAGTTTCAGTTAATAAGGTAAAGGATAAGATGAGCCTTCCGGGTCTTCTTGCAATAGGAGACGCAGCAAGGCTTATAGATCCTATTACCGGTGGCGGTATAGCCAACGGAATGATATCCGGAAAGTTTGCAGCCCAGGTCTCAAAGAAAGCGATTGATGAAAATGATTTTTCAGAAGAAATGATGAAGAATTACGATCTCATGGTAAAGGACAAATTCGAGAGGAAGCATCTGAGAAACTGGTTTGCAAAGGAAAAATTGGGTACACTTTCAGATGAGACACTGGACAAGCTTGTTGACGTTGTTGCTGACGTGAAAATGACAAGTATATCTGTTGAAGAAATATTGAAAGGAGTTCAACTGAAATATCCTGAACTTGTTTCACAGCTGGAAGACCTGATTTAAATTAATCTTTTGTTTCTAATTTTTCTTTTAATATTGATGTTACATATTTTTCTGCAACTTTGAAATTAAGTTTTGGAGGCATAGGAGTTTCATTTGTTTCAGTCACAACATCAAGTACTGCCGGCCCATCGCATTTAAAAAATTTATCAAGCCCTGCATCCAGTGCTTCGACGGTATCAACTCTTATTCCTGTAATGCCAATGGATTCTGCAAGCTTTGCGAAATCAGGATTATATAAGTCCACGCCGTATTCCGGATATCCCATTACCTCCTCCTCAAGTTTAATCATGCCCAGTATGCTGTTATCATATACTACTAATTTAACCGGCAGGTTATATTTTTTGATGGTAATCAATTCCATTACCGTCATTGCAAAACTGCCATCGCCTATCAGGCCATAAATTTTTTTTCCCGATGCAAAGGCAAGACCTACTGATCCGGGAATTCCGGAACCCATGGTTCCTAACCAGGATGAAAAATAAAACTTATTGTTGTTCCCAGCATTAAGAAAACGGTTTGACCATAATGTTACATTGCCCGTATCTGTAATTATTATTGCATCGCCTTCAATTTTCTTTGATATTTTATCTGTTAAGAGTTCAGCCCTTATGGGATTTTTATGGTTGCTCGCGAGCCTGACCATATCTTCCGACCATTTTGCCTTTTCATCCTGCATTTCCTGATAGAATTTTTTATCTTTTTCATTTACATTGATATTATCAAGGAAATATTTTATATCGCATAGATAAGAATAATTTGCCTTCATTATTTTATTCAAATCATCTATATTTGTATTCACCTGAATATTGTCTACATTTTTCAAAAACTGTGTATACGGGAATATGGTACCCAGGAATATTATTAAATCTGATTTTTCTATTGCTTTGATAGATGGTTTTGTACCCAGAAGTCCGATGCCCCCCATCACTTTTTTATCCGTATCGTTGAACACACCCTTGCCGTTCAATGAATATATTATCGGAGCTCCTATCTTTTCGGCAAATTCGTCTATTTCTCCGCGATAGTTTCTGGAACCGCCACCAATCATTATAACCGGTTTATTTCTATTATTAATCAAATTTACAGCCTCATCCAGGCCGCCCGGGTTATAATTTACCGGATTTATGTAATATGATAGGTCCTCCTCTTTGCATGATTCCATTAAAATATCTACAGGCATATCAATATGCCCTACACCTTTCTTCGTTATAGCTTCTCTGCAGGCCTTCCATATTAAATAATGTGCATTGTCCGGTGTTATAATTCTCGCGTTGAAGACAGAAACGTCATCAAATAATTTAACCAGGTTTACTTCCTGAAAATAATCATGATGCAACAGTTCTGTTTCCACCTGGCCTGTTAAAGCTATTACAGGAACATGCTGCGTTTTTGCATCATATAATCCATTTAGCAGATGTATTGAACCTGGGCCTGAAGTTCCCATACAGGCCGACAAATTCCCCGTATATTTTGATTCGTATGAAGCACTGAGGGCACCCCCTTCTTCATGCCTTACCTGAACATATTTTATATCTTTATTTCTCCGTATTGCATCGATTATAGGATTTAGAGAATCCCCTGGAATTGCATATATTCTTTTTACACCGAAGTTTACGAGTGTTTTAATTATGACATCGGCTACAGTTGGCATAATATATTAATAATTTTATCTTTTATAAATCCTTGTGTTTAATACATTTATTAACTTCTTAACGGGAATCTCCATGATACGGGTAGGCCTGGCAAATGGTATCGGCAGTGTTATAGTATATCCGGTTAGCACAATAGGTGCTGTTTGATATTTTAGAATTATATTTCCGTTTATGTAACTGGTTTGCTACCAGGTACACAGTTTTATACCCGGTTCCATTGTACATTTTAATGAACATACAAGGCATACAAGTTATTTGCTTATGTGTTTCTGGCATAAAAAATAAATTTTAATTTTATAACATTTTTGATTCCAGGTCATCGAGGCTGAAGTTCCCGCCTTTGAGCTGGGTTTTTAGCATTTTCTTGAAATTTCTGTTCTTTTTTATGCTTTTCATGTTTTTCTTCATGGCGTTATATTCTTTAAGCAACTGGCGTACATTTTTCTCTCCCTGGCCGGAGCCAGCGGCAATTCTTTTGATACGTTTTGCATTCAATACATCAGGGTTTTCCAGTTCATAGAATGTCATTGAATCGAGTATTACACGGTAAAGCCTTAATTTCTCATCTGCCTGGTCCAGTTGCGATTCGTCAAGTTTGTTCCCTCCCGGCATTTTTCCAAGTGGGAGTGCTCCGAAGAATTTCTTAAGCAACCCTGGCTTAGCAAATTTCTCCCAGACATCATACATATCCTTTAAATCAAATTTCCCTGACATAAGTTTATCCAGTGAGGCTTCAGCTTCTTCTTCAGTTATGTTTGTTTCCTTTACTACTTCCATAAGGGCATCTATATCGCCCATACCCAGTAGCCTTGACAGGAACTTTTTCGGATTAAATATCTGGATATCATCCATATGTTCCCCGGTTCCAATAAAATAGACAGGAGATTGTATATCTGCAACCGCACTCAACGCACCGCCAGCCTTTCCAGTACCATCCATCTTGGTAATAATTACTCCATCTATGTTTACAGCATCGTGGAGAGTCTTTGCCTGCGGGCCAGCCTGCTGTCCAAGTGTTGCATCTATAACAAAGAGTACCGTATCAGGATTAATTTTCTCCTTAATTTCATGTACTTCATCTATTAATTCCTGGTCCAGTGAATCCCTGCCGCTGGTATCAATAATTTTGATTTTGAAGTCTGCAAGTTCCTTTATGCCGTTTCTAACTATTTTAAGGGCATTTTTTTCTCCCTTTTCACCGTAAAATCCAGAATTTACATCCCCGGAAATCTGCTGGAGTTGTTCAAATGCGCCTGGCCTGTGGACATCAGCAGCTATCAGTCCTGTGGATAAGCCTTTCTTCATAAAAAGTCTGGCAAGCTTTCCTGCTGTTGTTGTTTTACCATTTCCATATAAACCCACAAGCATAATTGTCTGGGGCTTAAGATCGAAATTGGAATCTGTGCCAAGTATTTTTAGAAGCTCTTCGTAGATAACACGTATAATATAATCCTGCGCTGTCATGCCTGCAGGTGGCTTTTCATTTAACGCCCTTTCCTGAACTGTATTGGTTAACTTTAAAACGAGTTTAACATTCACATCAGCTTTTAATAAAGCTCTTTGAATTTCTTTTGTGACCTCCTTTATAGTGTCCTTGTCAATAAAACTTGAACCGGAGATTTTACGCATAATGCTCTTAAGTGACTCTGATAAATTGTCTAGAACCATAAGCAAACATCAAAATATATTATATAATTTTTTGTTAAATTCTATAGAGAATATAATTCAGTATTCTCTCCATCTATGCCCGCAGGACTCACATGTATAAAACTTTGTTTCAGGTTCATCTGCAGAACGTGTTTGCTTGAGGAGATAATAGGCTCCTGTATGATGGCATACAGGGCACACGGCATCGCTATCAAGTGGTTCCGCATTTACCTCCTTGGCAACCATTATAATTTCTTTATCTGAACTCTTTGATATAATTTTCTGGTCAGCTGTTCCTGCTTTTGGAATTTCATTGCCACAACTGTTGCAGACATATTTATCCCTTGATGGTGTCATAAGTGCACCGCATTTAGAACAGAACATATGTACTCTATTTCAAAACAATATTTAAACATTGTTTGTTCCTGGATTTCTATGGATAACCGCAGTATACATACTCTGATTATTTCCCGATGCCTGTAACATTACACTTAGATTTAGATACCTTTAATAATTAATTTAACGATTCCTGATTATGACTGCAGAGGAAATATTAAAAAAATACAGGGATATCGCTGTCGTAGGTATTTCTGATAAGCCTGATAGGGCCAGCTACCAGGTCTCAAAGTACCTTATGGAAAACGGATATAACATAATTCCCGTTAATCCGGTGCTGGAAAACTGGGAAGGAAAAAAGGTTTATAAGGATGTAAAGTCCATTGAGGGTAACGTGGATGTTGTCGATATATTCCGCAAACCTGAATTTGTTGAAGAAATAGTGAAAGATGCAAAAGGAAAAGCCAGGGTCATATGGATGCAGGAAGGAATAGTAAATGAAGATGCAAAAAAACTTGCAATGGATATGGGAATGGAAGTCGTAATGGATAAATGCATGAAGAAAGAACATCAAAAATTAAATAAATAATAGAAATACTGGATTAAGCTGGGATAGCCTAGCCCGGTAAGACGGTAGATTCGAAATCTACTGCTAGAAATAGCTCGGGAGTTCAAATCTCCCTCCCAGCGCTTTTAAAGTTCTAATAAATATATATACAGCATAATCATATTTACCTATGAAATCGAATATTGTTATAGCAGGCGTTGGCAGGGGAATGGGGAGTTCTCTCGCATATTATCTAAAGGATGCAGGTTACAATGTTTTTTTAATATCCCGTGGAAGCAATGTAAAGGAAGTTGCCGGTAAAACTGGATGCGAATTTTATAATGCGGATTTGAATTCATATCCACAATGCGTTGAAGCTATTAAGGCAGCAGACCGATCAATGGGGGGCATAGATGCGGTTATCAATGTAGCAGGAAATTATTATTCAAATAAAAGTATTGAAGAAACCGAGCCAGAAATGTTCGTGGATGCTATTTTGAATAATGCAAGGACATTTTATAATATTGCCCGTGCAGCAATTCCTTTGCTTAAACGGCAAAAACATGGCTCTATAATAGGATTTTCCGCATCAGAAAATGTGTATTATAATTCAAATCCTGGATATGCAGCAGGAAAGGGGGCAGTTTATTTCATGGTGAAAAGCCTCGCCAGGGAACTAATTAAATATAACATAAAAGTAAATGGAGTTGCTCCAGGATTTATAGGGAAGAATGATGATGAAATAGAATCAAATGTGGAACTTGGAATAACCAGGAGATATCCACCGGATGATATTAACAGAACTGTAGAATTTCTGATCAACTCTGAAATGGTAACCGGAGAGATTATACCGGTAGCCGGGGGCCACGACATAAATTTGAATTCTGGCATATAAATGTATAATTACAGTGAATGATTTAATAACACAATGTTTCCTGTTAAATTATACATCCTATACAATTAATATATTTATTAAAATATATTTGTGCATACACACATTTAATTTTTACGATCCCGTAGCAGAAAGCCCACCGCTTCAGCTGTAGGAGTATGTCAGGGGCAAGTTAATCAAAATTTTATACTCTGTGCCTATAATTATTGCAGTTCCTTATTCTCTGAATCCTTTTACATTTTTAAGAACATGAAAACATACGATTCAGACATAATAATTATTTTTTCTTCATGTTGTGTATAACGCTTAAATTACCTCTGTATCAGTGCCATGGGCAGGCATCGGGTTGCCGGCATATATCTACTCAACTGCGGGTTTATCGGTACTCGCGAGCTTTAATAGAATTTCCCTCTCAGTGATTGTGCCTGTACATTTTCCTGCTCCGTCAACAATTGAAAGAATATTTACATTATTTTCCTTGAGAATTCTGACAGCATCTGTTACCTCATCATTAACACTTATGTTGACAACTTTTTCAAGATGCATCTGATTTACTTTCCCACGGTCGATGGCGTCTTTAGGAAGGAGAAGTATGTCTATTACATACAATGTGCCAACAGGCTTCATGTTCTCATCCAGAACTATTGCATAGGGTATGTTTTTAGATAGTAGTTTTTCCAGAGCAGACCTTAATGGATCGTTAATTCCAACAATTACATCAAGGCCAGGTATTCTTGCATCCATAACCTTTATGTTCATTAGATTTTCAGCCAGTATTCTCCCTTCTTTGCTGATATCCATCATATCATCTGAGGTTTTTAATGTAATTGCCTTGACTTCGGACAATATAAATCCTACCACAATCCATACAAGAAACAGTAATGTGTACCATGATACTGTAGAATATGCTGAATAGACAAGCACTATAGAGCTGATAATAGCTCCAACCAGGGCTAGTATTACCTCTTTGAAACCATTAATGTAAGAGTATATGCCTTTTTTTGTACGTGATATCAGCCTTCTTCCACGCCTTAGTCCTATTCTGATAAGGGAGAAATTGGCACTGACGTGTATAAACAACCCCCCGAGAGCAGATATTGTTCCTAAGAATATAAAAGCGGTTTCTACTGTTATGTAATGCATAATAAGCAATGGAAGTGCAACCATTATAGCGCTCACTGCAAGACTGGCAACAATAGGGTTGTCTTTTACTTTTTTTGCGAAAATGGACGGGAAAGATTTATCGTATCCCATTCTGAAAAATGTACGTGATGCTGCAGACCCGAATGAAAGCAAAGCTAATATAGCATCGTTAATGGTTGCTATTCCTGTTGCATAATACAGGTATATTCCATATTTTCCAAAATTGTGCAGGATAATACCTATAACAGGCAATTTATCACTGGTTGGAATAACGATATTATTCTGCAGGATAAGGTTTGCAAATGCATAGATCATCAATGTTGCCAGGGTGCCGCCGATCAGTATAACAGATATGACACTACGCCCAACAACTTTCTTCGGATTTGATACCTCGCCTGATACCGGTGCTATGGAACCATATCCTGTAGGAATTCCCATAGCAAATAATATCCCTAGGACAAAATCGCCACCGCTAATGTGGTATACAGCCGGATTTGGAATGTATGCAGCACCCTTTGTTATAATAAATGATATTACCACTATAGCTACCATGAGAGATATTTCAATTGCAACAGCATAGAGTGCATACTTGGCAGAAAGCTTTATTCCTACAATTAGGAATGTAATGGATGGAATTATTATGAGAAGAAAGGCATAATACTCTGAAATGCCAAACACGCTCACAATTATAAATATTGCACCGGTAAGATAAGCAAGGGCGTATAGGATAGAATAGAATATATACATCCACCCTGTATCAAACCCTATTCTCGCAGATAAGGCCTGAAACGCGTATGTGTAATATCCACCAGATGATGAAAATCTTTTGGATAATTGTGTTACAACAAGCCCGTTTACCAGGACCAGGAGCGTTCCAATGACCATGACTATTGGAGCGTCATATCCCGCCAGTGTTATTGCAAAAGCAGCATATGTGAGTATACTTAAAAGTGGAGACATGCCGCCGAAGGAAAGGAAGAAAACATCCTTGAAAGTTAAATGCCTTGTAAGTTCACCGTTTTGCGGTGACGTTTCTGTCATCCGTTCATAAGTATATCAATGTTATAAAAGTTTATCTTTTACATAAATAAAATTCATTAATAAAATTAAAGTTTTAAAATATCTTTTATAGTAGCCTTAAGGAACTCATTGTCTGTTATATCTTCAATATATCCTGTAAAGCCATTTATAATCATATCCTTTGCTTCAGCTTCACTTAATCCTCTGGATCTCAGGTAGAATATCTGCTCCGGGTCAAGGCTGGATATTGATGATGAGTGTTTTGATTTTGTATCGTTGTTTTTAATCAATAGTGCTGGCTTTGAATTTCCCTTTCCGTTTTCGGACATAAGCAATATAGCTGAACCATAAAATCCAGATGATTTTACACCTTCTGGCTCTATATCTATGTTTCCCCTATGCATGGTGGAACTCCTATCCAGTACAACGCCCTTTATATTTATATCACAGTTTGAATACTTTCCATACTGCACGCTTGAGTCCCATATATCCATTTCCTGGTCACCTCTTGAAACATTGACTCCATATGATTTCATTGTTGTGCTGTCGTACATTTCACTTTCGTGGTTATAAAAGACCTTATTTGCGCCTGCGTTAACATCTATTATCCTGATTTCTGAATCGCGGTAAAGAACTGGCCTTACGTAGGTCAGGTTGACTGTATCCTCTCCTTCATCCTGGACATAGTTATATTTTACATGGGAACCTTCTCCGCAGAATATGTATATATTTCTTCCATGGACACCATTTCCCTTATTGTGCTTCTTGTATACATCTGTGATCTCAACTGATGCATTTTTTCCCACTATGATAACATTTTTGAAAGCAAATGATGCGTTGGAATCCTGTATTGATTCTATCTTCACATCGGTGTTGGTATTATCGGGGAAATGTATAAAGTATCCGTTTTCATAGGAAAAATTGATCAGGTATTCCCTGTTATATTTGCCTAACTGCTGGTCAACATACTTTTTGAACAGTTCCTTTTTCTCCTCAAATGCAGTTTTCATGTTTGAAATGTATACTCCCTTTTTTTCCCCGCTTATAATAAAATCAGAATCAGTTACAACGAGATCATAATTACTATCAATTTTTTCATCTTTTTTGATAGAAACTGATAGCTCTCCGTATGCCATCCTTTCAAGGTCTTTTTCAGTAATATTTACATAGGTTTTTTTGTCCGGGCTTTCCTTATAAGACGGGTCAGGATATTTTAAATAATAAATATAAGCCTGTTTTCTATATTCTATATCAAAATCTCTAAATCTTTGATTTAATGTTTCTAAATAATTCTCTATCATGTTAATCACCGGTATAAATTAAAAAAAATGGTTTATCCCACAGCTCCCATTTTTGACATTTCGAGTTTTACGAGCCTGTTCATTTCCACTGCAAACTCCATAGGAATTTCCTTCATGATATCATCCATAAACCCGAGAACGATCATAGATGAAGCTTCATCTTCGCTTAATCCCCTTGATCTCAGGTATGTAAGCTCATCTGTACCTATCTTTCCCACAGTAGCTTCATGGCTGAATTCAGCAGTTGGCTCATATATCTCATCGTAGGGATATGTGTAGTTCTTGGAATCGCTGTTTATCAACAGGGCATCACACTGTACATGGCTTTTAGCGCGCTTTGCACCTTCATTCATCCTTACAAGGCCCCTATAGGCGGTAAGCCCGTTATCAAGGCTGATAGATTTTGATACTATCCTGGATGTAGTATCCGGTGCCAGATGCAACGCTTTTCCTCCTGCATCCTTGAATGTGTCCTTAGTTGCAAGGGTTATCTGGAGATTTGATGTGGATGCGCCCCTCCCCCTGAGGTATGATGATGGATATATCATGGTTACTTTGGATCCCAGTTCACCTGTTACCCAGTCCATATGTGCATTTTCATCAACCCATGCCCTTTTGACGGGTAAATTATATACACTATCAGACCAGTTCTGTACACTTGTGTACTTTACATCAGAATTCTTCCTGGCGTATATTTCCACTATTGCAGTGTGCAATGAACTTGTGTTGTATTTCGGAGCAGTGCAGTTATGGACTGCGAATCCTTTTACCAGATAGGAATCGTCTGTTTCTACTTCCATATTGTATACGATGTCATCATATACTTCGGCTTCCATTTTCTTTATGGGAACATAATAGTAGTTATCTTTATGCCTTACCCTGCTGAATTTCATATTCTCTGTATACTCTACGATGTATTGTTCCTTTCTTTTTATGTTTCTGCCCAGTATTACATCATCTGAAGCTTTCCTTATCATTATGCTGGCAAATGTGTTATTTCTCGATAACATTTCCTGTAGCTGCAATGCAAGCACTTTGCTTGCTGTGCCAGCACGGATCATTTTTGATTTGCCCTTTTTAATGTATACGTTGCCATCCCCTTTCAGGTAATAATCGATCAATAGTTTCTGTTTTTCCGGTGGCAGTTTCATTATTTTTTCAGATAATGCCTTTTTGTCTGCATATTTTCCAGCGTTATTTAAGCAGAAGTCTATCAGTGTTTTTGAGTATGTGGATACTGTGTAATATTTTTTATCCGCTTTGAATATATTTGCCTGCTCGCCTTTAGCTTTTATTATATTATACAATTCATATGCAATTTTTTCTTCTTTTTCTGATAAACCAAATGAGAAAGACATCTGATATAAATTCAGAGATTTATTGAATGATATTGAACCTTCTGCGGTATAAAGGCCAAGAATTTTAAGCATGTCATCATCTATGGAAGCGTCATCTTCTGTTTCAACAGGCGATACATAAACGATAAAGTCTCCTTCGCTCAATTCATCCATTCTTCTGTATTCCGGTATGGCTTCCATCAGCTTTTTTGTTGATATTTCGTAATGCCCATCCCTTATTCTTGACGTTACATCCTCTTTCTTTATACTTAGAACTGGATGTTCTGATGTTGCCCTGAAAGCATTTCCAGGTGATAATGGTGTTATTTTATACATCAAGCCACTGTATGGATGCACATATTTGCGTGTAATCTTTCTTTGATTGCCGGTGTTTGAGACTACTGAATCATCTGTCAATAGTTCATTTATTGGCACAAATTTATCGCCCTGGCTGATCAATTCATCCTCAGGCAGGCAGCCTTCGATATAATGGACTTTTGCACCCTCATCAGCTACAACTATAGTATGTTCAAACTGTCCGCTCTGTTCACCATTCATTCTAAAATATGTCTGCAATGGCATATCTATTGTAACGTTTTTCGGGACATAAAGGAATGACCCTCCGGACCATACAGCACCATTTAAAGCTGCGAATTTATTATCACTGGGTGGAATAGCCCGGCAATAGTAATCTTTCACAAGGTCCGGATGCTCCTGTACAGCGGTATCAAGGTCGGTAAATATTACGCCTTTGTCTTCCCATTCCTTTCTCAGGCTCCCGTAAACGCCTTCACTGTCATACTGGGCAACAGACCCTGCAAGATATTTCTGCTCCATCTGTGGTATGCCGAGTTTATTGAATGTTTCCTTGATTTTATCAGGCACGTCATCCCAGTTTTTTGCTTTGGTCTCTCCTGGCTTTGAGTAGTATGTCAGTTCATCAAAGTTTATTCCCGATAGGTCTGGCCCCCATGTTGGCATGGGCTTTGAAAGGAAAATGTCAAGCGCTTTAAGCCTGCTCCTCCTCATCCAGTCAGGTTCATGCTTGATATCTGATATTTCTTCTACGGTCTTTCTATTCAAACCTGTTCCTGTTGAATAAACGGGATTTATTGTATCGTGGAATTCAAAATCTGACTTTTTGTTGTGCTTTAAACTTTCAGTAAGTTTTTCTATTTCTTCATCTTTATTGTAGTCTTCCATTTTTATCACTCCTTTATCCAGTCGTATCCTTCATCTTCTATTCTATCGGATACTTTGTTATCACCATTCATTACTATTCTGCCATCTTTTAACACATGGACAAATTCAGGGATAATGTCCTTTAATATCCTCTGGTAATGTGTAATTATTAGAAATCCTACTTTCTGATCATGCATTTTCTTGATTTCAGCTGATACAAGTTTCAGTGCATCCACATCTAGCCCGGAGTCAATTTCATCCAGTATTACTATTTTCGGCTTCAGTATAACCATCTGTAGAACTTCAAAACGTTTTCTCTCTCCTCCGGAAAAGCCATCATTTATAGATCTTGATATAAAGGATTCGTCCATGTCAACATCTTTCATTACAGTTTTGACCATATTAAAAAATTCCTTAAGTGGCATCTTTTCATCGGGATATAGATTATTATATGCCATTCTAAGAAAAGTAGATATTTTTACCCCACTTATGCTAATTGGATTCTGAAAAGCCAGGAATAAGCCTGCCCTGGCACGTTCTTCCGGCGTGGCGTTTGTCATGTCCCTGCCATTTATCAGGATCTTTCCGCCTGTGATTTTATAGTTAGGATGCCCTATAAGTACCTCACCAAGGGTACTTTTGCCGGCCCCGTTAGGACCCATTAAAGCGTGAATTTCGCCTGAGTTAATAGTAAGGTCAATACCCTTTAGTATTTCTTTGCCTTCTACTTCGGCTTTAAGATTTTCTATCTTGAGTGCCATATCTGTCATTATAGATTCATTACAAATTGGTATTTAAACATTTTATTATGTATAAAGTAACTAAAGTACATATAAGTATAAATATTAAATTAGAATATATATTTAGTGATTGTATGGAAGTAATAGTTAATGATTATCTGGGCAATAGCAAAAGCACTATACTCAGTTCTCTACTATACGATGATAAAACACTCGATCAATTATCCGAGATTATGGGTATTAACAAAAATGCAGTCCAGGAGCATATCTATTATCTTGAAACACATAATCTTGTTTCATCTTATTTTGTCAGGGCTAAAACCGGAAGGCCAAAAAAATATTATAAGTTAACAAAGAATGGAATGCAAATTTTCCCAAAACAGTATATCAATTTTTCATCTATGCTTTTAAAAGAGGTAGAGAGAGAACTGGGGACTGTAGGATTAAATAAAATTCTCATGCGGATGGCAGAAGACATTATAAAGGAAGTTACATCGGATAACATGTCGCTAACATCACTGAACAGGGAAGAAAAACTTGAAAAAATAGGTGAATACGTTAATATTCTGAACAAGCTTGGTTATTATGCAAAGATGGAAGTGGATCATGACACAGTTAAAATCATCAGGCATAACTGTATTTTCTACGAACTGGCAAAAAATAATAAAGACATGGTCTGTGGATCACTTGAAGGTTCAATGCTGCCTAACACTTCGAATGAAGGTTTCAAGCTAATTGAGAATTTTCCTGACGGGGACAATAAATGTGTTGTTGAAATTACACTTTCTCCATAAAAAAAATATAGAGTTTATAGAAGCTGGCAATATTGAAAAGGGTTAATATAGTATTTAGAATTAATAAGGTTATATGGGAAAAAAGCTGGTTAAAATTCCACCATCGTTATGCGTAAAATGCCGCGGTGCAAAGATGCTATGCGGTCTTTCATATTGCCCTGTTTCTATTGTGGACAGGGTTAAAAAAGTTTATACATTCAATGGAAATTCAATTTCAGGTTCCTCACCGCCATCGCTCTTTGTTGGCAGGTATGGCTACCCAAAAATTAATATTTATCCGTCAACACCCCCTTTCTCCGGTGATACAGCCTATATGGAGGATGAGTCAAAATGGCTTTCCACAGATTTGAATGAGTTTCTCTCAAGCAGGCTTTCACTCTTAAGGGGTGGAATAAAAATTGAAGCAACAAAAGCTTCAGACCCGGACTACAGGCTCCAGGAAATCCAGATAAGCTCATTATCATCCAGGCCTGTGGATGTTGAGATGACTGTGGAAAAATCATTTAAAGATAATGTTGTGCTTGATGAAAATATAACGCCTATGGGGCCATCATCGCCACTGAAGAGCATTAAATTCGGGAATTACCATATAGATAACAGGATTGAAAAGATATACTATGATAAGGATCTGAAGGCAGGAAGTGGAATACTGAAGCTATATGAAAAGGGAATGGGAATTAATGGGATTTCCAAGGCACTCAGTTCAGGTTCCCTTGGAACAGGAAAAAAGAGAAGGATAGTGCCAACCAGATGGTCAATAACGGCTACGGATAAATCAATATCTGATAATTTAGTGGAAGAGATAAAGGATTACAGGGAAATAGATGAATTCGAAGTTTACATAAGGGAAACCTCAGGCAATTTATTTATAGCAATACTTGCACCGGGGCAGTGGATGTTTGAATGGGGCGAATCATGGTTCCCGGGAAGCACATGGAATAGTTTCGGGGATTCTGTTGAAGTCGAACTTGACTATGAAGGGTATTACGGAAGGAAGACATATCCGGGAATAGGCGGGTGTTATTATTCTTCCAGGCTTGCTGTTGCAGAGAAATACAGGGAAATCAAAAGAACCGGGTCAGCGATGCTCTGGAGGGAGATATATCCCGGTTTTAATATACCTGTAGGGGTCTGGTATGTAAGGGAAAATGTCAGGGAATTGCTTAAAGGAAAGCCGGAGAAGTTCGATAATATACAGGATGCAATAAAATATGTTGGAAAATTTACAAAGGTTGACATAAAGGCATGGAAAGCAAAATCAAACAATTTAAAATATCTTGTGTCCAGCCTTGATAATTACTGATAAATATGCCGGATAATATAAAAATAATTGAAACAAATGCAAAACATGCACTGGGAAAATCAGGAATGGCTGAACTTGATTATGCATTTAATCCATATCTCGGATGCTTTCATGGATGCCGTTACTGCTATGCAATAGATATGTCACCCGCAGAAGCGGCTAATAACTGGGGGAAGGTAGTTTTTGTCAGAAAAAATATAATTGAATTACTGGAACATGAGGCAAGAACATATAAAAAGGGAATAGTTGGCATATCAACAATTACAGACCCTTACCAGTCTATTGAAATGAAATACAGAATAGTGCCAGAGGCTATAGGAATACTGGTGAAGAATGGTTTTTATGTCACCATCCAGACAAAATCACCACTTATTTTAAAGGATATCAAAATTCTTGAAAAATATAAAAAAAATATTGATGTTGGCATTACAGTAACAACTATTAATAGAAAAGTCTCAAAAATACTGGAGCCATATGCACCTGATCCATTTAAGCGTTTAAATGCCCTGAAAAAGTTGGCTGAAACCGGGATCAGAACATGGCTTTATTTAGGGCCCATAGCCAATGGGGTAAACGACAATACAGATGATATTGACAGGATAATAGAATTCTGTGCTTCAACAGGGACAAGAATAATATATGACTCATTTCAGGATTTTAAAGGCACCGTTTCATATATGGCAGGAACGGGATATATTAAAACAGGGAATGAATGGTGGAATAGCTTCCGGCGAGCCATCGAAGAAGCCTGCAGGAAAAATGGTGTTATATGTACATCAGAGGAGGATGAGTGGAAATATGAAGCACAGAGCAGGTTCCGGACATTGTTTTAGTGCTTAACTGGAGCAGCCAACCTTTAAATAGGATTTATTCTTTTAATAATAATGACACAATTTGGATTGGATTATCAACTTAAAATTTACTTGAAAATGGATGCAGATTCTGATCTTCCTGTATCGCTTGAATCCTGGAGGTCTTCTGCCAGAATGGCATTGCAGGATGGTCCCTGGGGATATCTCGAAGGTGCCGCAGGGTCGGAAGATACCATGATAGAAAATATAAAGGCATTTTCCAGGTATAGGATAAGGCCACGATACCTGCATGATGTAGAAAACAGAAATCAATCCATAACACTATTTGGCCGGAAACAGGATTCACCATTTATAATAGCACCTATTGGTGTGCAATCGATAATACATAAAGATGCAGAATATGCCAGTGCAGGAGCTGCTGCTTCACTGGGCATGCCATATATACTGAGTACTGTTTCATCAACCAGCATTGAGGACATAGCAGCAAAGTTCCCGGAGAGCGAGAAATGGTTCCAGCTTTACCCCGGAAAGGATGAAAATGTCATGAAGAGTATGGTCAACAGAGCGGAAAAAGCCGGATACAAAGTCATAGTGGTAACGGTTGACACAACAATGCTGGGTTGGAGGGAACAGGATATTAAAAATGCGTATCTTCCATTCCTGCAGGGAGAGGGCATTGCAAACTTCATAACTGACCCTGAATTTTTGAAAAGGCTTGAAACTTCACCTGAAAATAATATGCAGGCCGCAATTGAAGAGTTCCTTATGGTTTATGTCAACCCTTCGTTCACATGGGATGGCTTCAGGAAAATAAGGAGCTGGACAAAACTGCCCATTTTAATCAAAGGAATATCGTCAGAAGAAGATGTGCATACTGCAGTTAAATACGGTGCAGATGGCGTGATAATTTCCAATCATGGGGGAAGGCAGGTTGATGGTTCAATATCCTCACTGGAAGCACTTGATGAGATAACCGGTGAAAATAAGCCGGAATTTACCATACTTTTTGACAGCGGGATCAGGCATGCTGCCGATGCCATGAAGGCTCTCGCTCTTGGTGCTTCAGGCGTTCTGATAGGCAGGCCATACTGTTATGCAATGGCAGTTGCTGGACAAAGAGGCATAGAACGGTATCTCAATCAATTGAGGGCTGAGTTTGACCTTCAAATGGCTTTATCAGGTTATAGCTCGATTTCTCAACTTGGAAGGCATACTATATATAAAAAATCCCCGTATTAATTTTTTATCTTGTTAGCCATTTTGATTGCTTCCAGAATGTGAATAGACCGTAAAGGTTAACGAAGAAAAGTACACCAAGGCCCATTGCCCCGTATGCCAGTGTCCTTATTCTGTTCTTTGGAATCCGTATCATTATTGCTCCCACAAAAATGCTATCGCCAATAGCCCCTAGGGTATACATTATTCCATTTATTAAGGAACCTAGAATATCATGGGAATGAAGATGTAATAAATGTGCCATTATCAGGTAGTTTACAGATGAAACACTGAGATAATCAATATGGCCGAGAAATCTAAGGATAAACATGCCACGGAACAAAAATAGTATGAATCCAATTATGGGTATCAGGTATATGTAAAACATTTCAAAGGCGTAAAACTTCCCGCCATTCTTTGTTGTTCCATCGCTCAGGTTTTTAAAGAAGAAGTACCACCCTCTTCTGGACCATCTAATTTGCTGATTTAAAAATTTCCTGGTGCCTTTTTGCGGTTCTGTTTCAACTGTAATATCATAATCTTTTATCATTTTATATTTATTTTTAATAAGGAAGCTTGTTAATTGCATGTCATCTCCAAGGACAACTTTCTTGCCAAAAATTTTCTTATTAAGGAATTCATCAGAAACCATGAAAGGCTTTACCACATCTGTTATATACATGGCGCATCTGCCGTCCAGAACGTAAACATTTCCGTGCCTTGACATGGATTTTGATATCATTTCCGTAAGCCTTTCAATAAATTCAGATGCATATGAGATATTTGTGCCATCATTTTTAATGTGTATGTTTACACCCACTCCGGCTATGCCGTTGGAAAAATAAGAAAGCATGCTTTTTAATGTATCTGCAGGTATTATTGTATCACTGTCTACAAACATAACATATTTCGTTGAAACGTGTTTAATCCCCTGAACCAGGGCATTCTTTTTCCCGCCTCTCTGGCTTAAATAAATAAACCTTCCTCCGTTCTGTTCGGTTATAGTCTTATAGGGTTCAAGGCTTGAATCACCTACAACAATAAACTTTGAACCCTGAAGTGCGAGTGATACTATAGCCTGCCTGAAAATTTCAACGTCTTCATTGTAAACCGGCATTACAATAGTGGCTTCATCCGGATTAACATTTGAAATTGTTTCCCCTTTCCTGTAATATGTGGAATAGTATGCATTTAACAGATAATATATAAAGGATATGACAGTAACTGCAAGCAACGCCATATAAATTATCAGGAAGAACCTCACATAGTTACATGCTTTACATATAAATAAATATTTTTATAGTTAATGTTTAATTGCATTTATTAAGTATGATGATTTAGAGGTATGCAATCATATTGATTGTGTCAGACATTTATATGATCACTTGCATCATTCTAGGTGTTCAGTTAAATTATGAATATATAATTTAGTGTTTTTGTCAGACATCAGGCTCAATATTTAAATAAGGCAATTAGGATATAGTGTAATGGAACATAAAGAGAACAATATTATGTTTATTGTTGCATATTTAATCCCATTGATAACGGGTCTTTTAGTTTATATTCTCTATGGAAGCAGAGACAGCAAGCTCAGGTTCCAGAGTATACAGGCTATTTTACTTGGCATATGTCTTATTGTTGCATCAATAATCTTCGGAATTTTTGACATCTTTATAACAGGTGTAGCTGGGCAGGTAATTTCTGGGATATTAGACCTGATTCTTGTTCTGGTATGGCTATATGGCATATACACCGGTTACAGGGCCTCAAGAGGGATGAATGCAAATATACCATATCTATCAGATTATGCATCAAAACTTTAAAATAATTGCATAATTACAACTAATTTAAAAATAATATTTTATTTTTCAGTATTCTGGTTATGTTCCCTAATCAGCTTCCTTAATCCTTTCACTTCTATCACTACATCCAGAGCCACGATAGCGAACAGTATGATGTCAATTAATGATATAGCAAATCCCTGGACTGCTATGATTGTTTTGCCCAGAAAAGTATACTGTGAAGCTTCATTGTTTATCATGGAATTCATAGCGGTGATGTATCCTGGTTTTTCCTGGGATATATATGTAGCATTGGTTCCGTATGAAAAAGCCTTTCCCTGGAGGTTATATGATATATTAGTATATGGTATTACATATGTGCCTATGCCTGTAAATGATATTTTATATGTGAAATTTGCATAGTGCCCGGGAGATAAGGTTATATTAGATTCGTTGTAGTTTCCTGAAACTGATGATGCAGCCCCGTACTTTACATAATTATTTACAAATGCGGATTGCGATGCGTTAAAGTCTTTTAACTGTGATGTGTCATTGTTTTTTATGTGTACGTTAATTTCAACAGTATTTGCAGATACCCTTTTAACGGTTGTATCATATAATATATATGCGGGGAAGACTGCATTAAACTTTACTGACACAGACGAAGGTGAAAATGCCCGGTAATTTGAATTATGAAAAGTTGAACCGGGGGTGT
Organism: Thermoplasmata archaeon; assembly: GCA_021846695.1. The sequence goes on along the minus strand of JAJZWN010000006.1, from coordinate 8,056 downwards.
TCAGGGCTGTTTGTGCTGCAAGCGACGCATTGTTTGAGTATATATCAAAGGTATAATTTGAAGTATCAACAACACTGCCAGTGCCATTATTATAACCTATGCCTACAAGCGAAAGCTGCGACGAATTGCTGAACGAGATGTTAGAACTATATTGCATGAGCTCTGACAGATTGTATGAATGCACATCTCCGGACGAATGGAAATGGTTGGTGTATTCAAATAACCCCGCAGTAAATAACTCGTTAGAAAGGTTAATGCCTGTATTTCCAGCAAGGGATTTAACAATTGATGCATTAATATATCCTGAAGAGAGAATGTATGAATTGTAATTGTTTAATCCCTGGTCTGTAACAAATATTTCAGGAACGCTGCCATTGTAGCCATTACCAAATGTAGCCATAAAGTCACTATCAAGTTTATGAATGGAGGCGGATGAGGAATAAATAAAGATCTCAACATTATTTCCTGAAAGTGTAATATTTTTTAATGCGACAACAGGATTAAATGTCGTCCCAATTTCTTTTCCAATGGAAGAAGCCATTGAGGATGCTGATCCACTATGTCCTGTCCCATTATATGCAAGTATAAGGGCATTCTGTGGGGCGAAAGATGCTAGTTTGCTATATTCTGCTCCCAGCTCACTCCCTATGAGAGATGTCATATTGGCTGAGACTATAAAATCTCCTAACATTAGCCCGTTTCCACTCCAGATAGAATTGGAATTATTGCTGGAAGAACCCATTGCAAATAGATTGTACAGGTTCCCCTGAGGAGTTATCAAACTCAGGGCTGCCTGATCAGATGAATTATTTCCTGTAGCGTATGATGGCATTACAGTATTATTTTCAGCTATCCTTGCTGAATTACCGGATATAGAAAGAGGAAATAATGTATTTAACCCGACAGCAGGAATTTCATGGTTTCCAGTTTCACCTGTCTGAAGTGCTGGCTGGCTGCTGGAACTGATTCCTGCAGAAGCAGCCATTGCTATAAAAATGATGGCAATAAATATTGATATGGCCGCTGCTACAGCCTTCCTGGATATTTTTTTCTTTCCGTGGAGGACCCTGTGTATTACAGCCCCTGAGATTATGGATGTGGCTACAAATATTATATAATTTTCCAGTGCATGTATTGACAATTCTGTAATAGCTCCGCTCAATCCTGCTGTGCCTGTGGTGCCCGAGGTGATGGAGGATGAAAGATATGGAATTAAAACCCGTAATACCGGCTCTGTTGCGATAGTAGCTATATTGGTGCTGTATGGGACGAAAGCTGTTGCAGCCAGTAATACATCCAAAAGCCGTGAAACAGTACCCGAAATTATTGAAACGCTGGTTATGTTTCCTAAAGAGATTCCAAGCATTGCAATGGCGGAAAGTGCCATGGTAATTGTGGTCAATGTCCAGACAAGGCTCGCAGATCCCCATGCACGCAAGCCCTTCCGTGTGGAAATTCCAACAAGCAACCCTATTATAATCCATACTTCCAGTATAATTGTGTTATGTAATGGCGATCCTACAATGAGATAAATAATTCCCAGTATAAATGGAAAACGGTAGCCAAAATATGGGCCAAGCCAGTTTACCAGTGGATTATAACTTACAGATAAAATAATATACGCCGCGAAAGTAGTAGCTATATACCCTACTATAATGGCAGTTAATTTTCCCATTCACGGTAATGTAAATTTTTATATATATATCTTTTTATAAATTATTGAAATATTTCTCTATTCTTCCAATACCTTCCCTGATAACATCCTGTGATGTGGCATAGGAAATCCTGAAATGCCCGGGAGCTCCAAATGGACTCCCTGGTGTAACAATAACGTTGTATTTTTCAAGAAGTTCCATAGATAACTTATCATCTGCCTTTTCAGTCGAATATCCCGGAAATGCATAAAAAGCCCCTTCAGGTTCATATAACGTTATCCCATCTATCTCTTTCAACAGGGAAACCGTTAAATCCCGCCTTTTTGCGAATTCCTGCCTCATCTTTGCAACACTTTCTTCATCCTCGAGTGCTTTCATTGCACCATATTGTGATATGGAAGGTGCACAGGTCAATGTCTGCTGCTGGACCTTATTAGCAGCTTTTATTATATCCAATGGTGCCACCATATATCCTATCCTCCAGCCGGTCATAGCGTAACTTTTTGAAAATCCGCTTAATGTTACTGTTTTATCCTTCATCTCCTCTATAGACCCTGGAGAAAACATCCTGCCTTTGTAGATTAAATCTTCATAAATCTCATCCGAAATCAGATAAAGGTCATTTTCCAGTATAAAGTCTGCAAGTGCCCTCAATGATTTCTCTGAATATACCTTTCCCGTTGGATTCACAGGATTGTTAAACATAAATGCCTTTGTTTTGGGCGATATGTATTTTTTCATTTCCTGAAAATCAAATTCATAATTTTCATCCGTAGGTACTGTTATCATTTTGCCCTGATTCAACTTTATTATATCAGGATATGATACATAATAAGGTGCCGGAAGGAGAACTTCTTCACCAGGATCTATAATCGAATACAATGCCAGATTCAGTGAAAATTTAGTTGGTGTAACCAGAACATTTGATGCAGTTGCATCTATATTATTCTTTTTCTTCATTTTTTCTGCTATTTTCTCCCTTAATTCCATAATGCCTGCCGATGGGGTATAATGGGTTTTTCCCTCTCTGGCTTCTTTAAAAGCATAATCTATTATTTCTTCAGGCGTTGTAAAGTCCGGTTCCCCTATACCGAAACTGTAGATTGTTTTTCCTGCTGCTTTCAGTTCTGCAGCCTTATTGGACATACTGACAGTGGCAGATTCGTTTATGCCGTTTACTCTGGAAGATACCATAAAAAGTCATAACTATATAGCTTAAATATTTGTCCATTTGAAATATGTATAAATGATTGTATACGTAGGCTTAACCGGTCATGCAGTATAGTTATAGAGTAATTCGGTATAGAAGGCCGGATAATTGATATCACGGTTTTATTCATATTCTGGAGTAATGATTTCCCTATGGTTTTGTTCCGGTTCCGGGGTCTCTCAGAATGCTAAGCCCCGGGTTTCATAGCTGCAATTTTATAATAGAAATAATATCTGGTTTTCTTCCCCCTTCCGCAAAGATTATTATTATATTTTCAATGATTATACAGATTGAAAGATATTCAGATTGTAAAAGACGTTTTCATATCAGACCTGTATTGCGTTTACCTGCAGGATATATCTGCAGTTGTAATTTCAGATCTGCACCTGGGTTTTGAGGAGGAAATGAACCTGCACGGTATTTTTTTGCCGAAATTGCAGAGAAGCCATGTTGAAAAAATGGTTGACCAGATAATGGATAGGTATTCACCATCTAAAATTATTATTAACGGAGACTTCAAACAGGAATTCTCCAGAAATCTTCCACAGGAATGGGACGATGTTAACCATTTCATTGACAGGTACAGGAAGGAGTCAGAGCTAATATTCGTAAGGGGAAACCATGACAACTACCTCATGACCATATTAAAGTCAAATGGCCTAGAAATATATGATTATTATGAAACTGATAATTATTACATATATCATGGAGACCGGGATATGTCCTACAGAAAATTAACTATACTGGGGCATGAACACCCTTCGGTAGTGCTCAGGGATGAAATTGGAAGTGTGTTTAAACTCCCTGCCTTTGTCTACAATAATGAACAGAAAATGTTAATCACCCCTGCAATGAGTTTTTTCTCTTCAGGAACAGATGTATCTGAATCATTACTGAATAATGAACATTTTACCCCCGTTTTAAAAAATGTTTCAAAGAAATTCAGAGCTTATGGTATAACAGAAGACTTTGGCCTTCTCGATTTCGGGTATGTTACAGACCTTGCACAGAAATTATAAAATTATTCCGGGTATTTCCTTTCTCCGGAACCTCTATATATAGCCCTTGGCCTGATAAGCCTCTCCTGTGTTTCCACGTATTCTGTAATGTGTGCCAGAATCCCTGATATTCTTGAAAGTCCAAATAAAGTGGTAAACATGTCTACCGGAAAGCCTATTGCATTAAAAACCATCCCTGCATAGAAATCTGTATTTGTATATATACCCTTAGACCCAAAAGCTTTGACACCTGCTTCTTCAAGCCTTTTTGCAATAGCCAGTATTTTTTTCTGCTCTTCTGTTGTTGAAAGTATATCGGCATATTTCTTGAAAGTTTTCAAACGGGGGTCATATGTCCTGTAAACCCTGTGCCCGAATCCAACAAGCCTTCTTTTCCCATTGAGTATATTGTTTTCAAACCATGCATTAACATTTTCCGGTTCCCCTATTTCCAGAAACTGCCTGTAAGCACCCTCAGCGGCCCCGCCATGAAGTGGGCCACGCAATGCTGCAATGGCTGATGCCAGTGATGAATACATATCAGATAGTGTGGATGCTGTTACCAGTGCAGCTGTTGTGGATGCCGGTATTTCATGATCCATATAAAGAATAAGTGCAGAATCCATAGCACTTATTTTATTTTTATCTGCACTTCCAGAACAGGCTTTCAGGAATGTTTCTGCATAACTTTCACCGGGTTCAGGGTCTATTATATTGTTTCCTGATTTGAGCCTGTATATATTTGCAACCATAGAAAGGACAGAGCCCAGAATTTCTGGTATTTTTTCCCCATCATTTTCTTTCGTATATTTATAATTAGATTCTTTAGATGCTTTCGCTGACAACAGTGTCTGCAATATTCCAAGTGAATCAGAGGTTTCTGGCATGGCTCTTAGTATATCCTTTAAATAATCATCCAGTGCCAGATGGCTGTTTATCTTATTTTGGAAATTTTTTAATTCGGAATCATCAGGAAACTTTCCGAAAAGCATTAGATAAGAAACTTTTTCAAAGGATGATTTTTCTGCCAGTTCATTAATATCATATCCCCTGTATCGCATTATTCCTTTCTGTCCATCAATAAAAGTCAATTCTGTATATTTTATGTATACGTTTTCAAGTCCCGGGCTAATTTCTTCCATATAATGTAATGCATTAAATATATAAAAGGTTAGATGCCTGTCCTTAAATCCATTTTATCGCCATGACCGGGCAGGATTAATGCATCCATGGTACGTATGGCTTTAAGAGATTTCTCTGCATTTTCCGGGTTCGCTGCGAATCCTTTATTGTATCCCGGAACACCTTTAAGATTTACAGCGGCATCTCCACTGAAGACTACTTTCTGTTCCTTTAGATAGTATGATGTTGAATCCCTTGTATGCCCAGGCGTTTTTACCAGTTCAATGCCGGAGATATTCATATCTGAAGATGATTTCAGGTCCTTCACTTTCCGGGCACGCATAATTGTGGATGCAAATTTAGGCAAGAAAGGTTTTGGTGGAACAGGTTCAGACCCTGATATAATACTGAGCTCATTAGCAGGGACAAAGATTTCAGGATGGTATTTTTCATAAATTCTGGAAAGTCCCCCTACATGGTCAACGTGATAATGTGTTATGAGTATTGCATCTAGCTTAATTTTATGATCTTCCAGGTATCCTGTAATTTTCTTACCTGAACCCGGTGTGCCGGCGTCCACAATAATGTTCATTCCGTCAATCATTATGAGATACGAATTTGCCATAGCTCCATCTATCTTTTCAATTGAATCTGAAATTTTCATACTGGCTATAACTTGTATGTATTTATAAAGATATCCTATGGCAGTTCATATTTTTCCGAGCTTGATTTAATTTCAATATAAATTAGTTTTTATATATGGCAGATAAATCCCCATTAATCTTGGGATTTATATCAGTACAAACCATAGTATATGGCAATTTCCAATTATATTACTATTATAATTATATAAATTTTCACAATTTATACCAAAAAACCTTTATACTATATAAATATAATACATACAGGTGTCTAAATGGTTATTACTCACACCAAATTAAAGAGAGACTCTGTCGGGCTTTTGCAGGGAATTTTCCAATCTCTGGGGCAGGTGGCGCCGGCCGCCGATATAGCTATATTGCTTGTAGCTTCATTTTCAATTTCCGGAGCCCAGACAGTTATGTCTGTAATTATAGGCTGGATTATATATGCATTATGGATGATTACACCCTATGAATTTTCCAAAATTAAATCAAATTCGGGTAGTTATTATGCATATGCTGCAGGAGCAACTGAAAAGGGAAGGCTGGGGCCAATAACGGCATTAAGCTTCATGTATTATGATATTACAGGAGCCGCATTTGGAATACTAGGGCTTTCAAGCTTTATATTCCTTATGGCCCCTGAGGTTACTTCCATACCATATCTCTGGATTCTGTTTGCAGGTATTTTTACCGCTTTCATTATAATTGTAACATATCTCGGTATCCGGCCCTCATTGAATTATACAGCAATAACAGGGTTGCTGGAAATTATGTTTCTCCTGATAGGATCCATAATTATTATTATAAGGGTAGGCGGGCATAATTCTGTGGTGCCATTTGAGATTACAGGGCCCTATAGCGTTGGATTTTCATCTATAATGTTCGCTTCTGTTTTCTCAATTCTGGACTTTACAGGTTCAGGTGTAGTTACCACAATATCTGAGGAGATAAGCAAGCCGAAGAAAAACATTGGAAAATCTATAATATTTGCTATGGTCCTCACTGCAGTTGCACTTATACCGGCAGCATACGCTTTAACAGTTGGCTGGGGAGTCAGCAGTATTGGGAGTTTTGCATCACATAGCGATGCTGGTTTAACTGTTTTCTCGAGATACCTTGGACCTATAGGGCTGGTGCTTTTGATAGTGTTTACAATTAACAGCTATTTTTCAAACGGAGTTTCAAAGGCAACTGCAGTTAGCAGATGGTGGTACTCGGCGGCCAGGGACCATGTGGTATTTCCAGAAACTATAGGAAAAATTAATGAAAAACACCATTCTCCTGCCAATGCTGCAATAATATGGGCTGGACTTTCATTTGTGCTTGACGTAATCATGGGCCTCATTTTTGGCCCGCTCAGTGCCGCCTTTGTACTTGAAGCTGGCACAGGGATCTCTATAGTAATAGTCCATATGATTGCAAATACATCGCTTACTCTATATACCAGAAGAGTTAATAGGTTCAACCTGCTGAAACATGGGATATTGCCCTCGCTGGCTACAATCATCGGGCTTGTTGTCATATACTTTACCATGAGTGATATATTTAAAAAGTTCCTTGTCACTCCAAGCGCAGTAAATGACGCATATTTCGTGTCTTTCGTTGTTACTATCCTGTGGATACTGTTAGGTGGTATAGTGGTAACACTTTACTATAGAATTAAAAAGCCTGAAATTCTGAAAGATGCAGGGGAATTCAATATGAAGTCCAGAACATAAATTTTTTATTATTATAACAAAATTTTTATAATTATTATTTTCATAGATATAATTAAAGTTCAGATTTAAACTATCTTATCAGATTAATTGTTTGTACGTTATAACACAGCAATAAACATTAAATTAATATTCGTTTAATTGATTATGCCACTATGGAAATTGTTGCCGTAGAAATTAAAAAACCTGAAGGTGTGAACATCATATTAGGTTATTCACATTTCATCAAAACGGTTGAGGATATGAATGAAATCATAAAAACAACCATTCCAGGGTGTGAATATGCTATTGTATTTTCTGAAGCTTCCGGTGATAAATTAATCCGTTATGAAGGCAACAATAAGGAGTTGATAGACTGTGGAATAGAAAATATCAAAAAAATTTCTGCCGGGCACACGTTTATGATACTGCTTAGAAATGCATTTCCAATTAACATCCTGCCACAATTGAAGATGACGCAGGAGCTCGGGACTATTTTTGCTGCCACTGCAAATCCTATCAAAGTGATACTTGCGAAAACAGAAAATACAAATGCAGTTATAGGCGTTGCGGATGGCTATTCCCCTGTTGGAGTTGAAACAGATAAAGATAAGGACAAACGCAGGAAATTCCTCAGGGACATAGGTTATAAGTCTTAGGGCCCGTGGTGTAACGGATTATCATATAGGCCTCCGGAGCCTATAATCCGGGTTCGAATCCCGGCGGGCTCATT
>JAJZWN010000044.1 GCA_021846695.1 Thermoplasmata archaeon | reverse complement strand
TTTATTATTAATGGCAAATGTTTTCAAAATAGGCATGTTTATATATTCATTAAATATTATTGTACGTCCGAAAGGATTAAAGGAAGTAATAATATGGATGAAATAACCAAAATTAAGGATTTAACACCTTCATCAAGGCGTGTTAACGTTGTTGGGAAGGTTGTAGTACTAGGAGAGCCAAAAGAGATCAAAACCAGATTTGGAGAAGACAAATCAGTAAGTGAGGTTATAGTTGCTGATGATACAGGAAAAATAACACTCACACTGTGGGATGACCAGACCAAAGATATAAGGGATGGAGAAGTTCTTAAAATCGATAACGGATACATTTCCCTGTTGAGAGGGCACATGAGATTAAACGTAGGAAAATACGGAGCCATGGCCGAATCAGAAGAGGAAATAGAGCCGAACGAAGAACTTGATATGAGTGAGAAGGAATACGAATACCAGTACAATAATTACAACAACAGATACGGAAATCAGGGCAACCGTGGAAACGGAGGCCGTGGTGGATTCGGAAACAACAGAAGAAGTAATTATAACAGAAACGATGACAACGAAGAGTAAACACTCTTCTTTATTTATTTTGTTTTTTTCTGCATTTTATAAAGTTCTATAATTTCATTGGTAGTTGTAGCGTCTTCAGCGTTTTTATCGTCACGTATTTTAATTAATCTGGGAAATCTTAACGCAAGGCCGGAATCTTTCTCTATTTTTCCAAAAGCACATGTATGTATAGGGCTTACAGTAATTTCTGCTCCCTGGATTTCCATAACTATCTGTGGATATATCCAGATGTCAGGAACCATTTTTGATTCAACCATAGCAGGTTTGTGGTCTCTTACAAGATCAGAGAGCATTTTTGGCAATGAAAATAATACCTCATCACTGAATCCTGTTCCCAGTTTTGTGACTGACTCGAATGCATGTGTTTCTTCGTTATATGATGCCATGAGGAGTGCACCGTATGCCCCTGCCCTCCTTCCACGGCCATTAAATGCACCGATAATTACCAGGTCCATGGAATCCGCAAGTTCTTTCTGATAATCCCTTTTAAATTTTATCCAAAGCCACCCACGAGCCCCTGCACGGTAAACAGATTCATCAGATGTATCCTTCGCAACAATGCCTTCACACCCATCCTCTATGCTCTGTTCAAAGAATTTGTTAATCTCTTCAGAATCATCCGAGGACAATCTTGTTGCCAGCCTAAAGTGCTCATTATCTACAAAATTTTCTTCAAGAATTTTACGCCTTTCTTCATAGGGGAGGTTAACAAGTGTCCTCCCATTGAGCTCCAGTATATCAAAAATAAACATTACAAGAGGTATTTCAGTGGATTTTTCTGTAATCTGATATTTTCTTCCCCTCCTTTTGGAAACCATCTGGAATGGGAACAATTCCCCTGTATCGGGATTAAACGGAACCGATTCTCCATCAATTATTATGGATTCAAATGAATAGCTCTTTTTGAAATTTTCTATAATATCCGGGAAATTTTCAGTTGTTTCCTCAAGCCCTCTTGAAAAAATCTTAATTTTATCCCCTTTTTTGTGCAACTCTGTCCTGAGCCCGTCATATTTATACTCAAATGATACGTGGTGGTTCATTTTTTCCCTTATATCATCAATGGACCTCAGCCTTTCTGCAAGCATTACCTTGAATGGAATCAATGGCTCAGGACCTATGTTGCTTATTGCCTTTATATCGCCTTTCTGCAGGAGCGTTGCTATAAGCCCTATGTCTGGATGAAAATTGTAAGCTGTTTCTACCATATCTGCATTATCTTTAGAGGAAAATGCATGCACCAGGGAATCAAGTATTGTGGAATCTGCCACGCCTAGTCTAAGTTTCCCCATGATTATTCTCGTAATATACTTTATATCTTCAGGATATGAATTTACCATGAGGTCCGCATAAATATCTGTTTTCCCCTTTACACTTCCATGCCCTGCTGATTTTGCAAGTTCCATAAGCCGTGTATACACATAGTGTACGGTAAGGTCTTCCCTGAAAAGTGGCTTCTGTTCCATTTTTTCCCTGATTTCAGAGGCAGTTATACCAAGGTCGCCATTCTTGTAAAACAATTTGTTGACTTCTTCCTCATCCATTCCGGATATGGCTGCAAGGGACTTCACTATAAGCTTCCCCGAAACTCCAAATTCTATACCCTCATAATCCGGTGCCAGCTTGCCCTGGATTAAATATACCAGTTCCTTCAGGTCATCCCCTGCATTTTCAAGCAATGAACCCAGTATTGATGTGAGTTCAAGCCTCTTCGTTGTCGATTCCATCTCCATGAATTTTTTGCTGGCTTCTGAAAATAACATTAAATAATAATCATATAGTATATTATAAGATTTTGTCATTGGCTGGCATTTCTGCTGCTAACCGTATTTTTGTCCAGTTCCATGGAAACAACATAGTCTGGCATATCCACCATTTCAGAAATTTTAAGGTTCCCTGCCACGCTGCAGAGGATATATGCTTCTTCTCTGGAGAAACCATATTCAGAAAGTATACCGATCATTTCCCATATGGCCGCTTTAGCTGATTTTTCTAAACTATCTTCTATGCCCATAGAGATTATGCAATCAGTTCCGGCATTTCCTCTGGACTCTATCCGGGGGTATTTTATTGCCTTCCCCTTTATCAAATCTACTTTCACCACAGCTGTGCAGGATGTTTCTATGGCAGTCCCGCAAACCTCGCCATCGCCCTGGGATGCGTGGGGATCGGCAAATGAAAGCAGTGCACCATTTACATTGACCGGCAGGTAAAGTACAGAACCGGCACCTAAAAATTTATTGTCCATATTCCCCCCAAAATTCCTCGGGGGTATCATCCCAAATTCTCCATTTCCAGGAGCAGTTCCGATGATGCCAAGGAAAGGGTTTACCGGTATCTTTACATTGTCAAGAAAGCCTTTATTCATGCATCTGGCTTCTGTTTTATTTATATCCCATATTACGAGCCTATCATCAAACTCCGGGCTCAGGGCACCAAAGTCTTTCATTATTGCGCTCCATCCCCATGTTCCTACTTCTATGCTTTTTATTTCTATTTTTAAAGTATCTCCTTTTTCAGCCCCATCTACATACACCGGCCCCACAGCTGCATCTACCTTAGAGTCGTCTATTTTCTTAAGGTCCTCACTATTAAAATCTTTCTGGATCTGCTTTGTTGATGAATCCGGAATTTTAATGGTTAGCGTTTCTCCAGGGGACACATGTTCCACAGGAATATTTGCCGGAGACCATCTGAAATGCAAGTTTTCATTTTTAAATCCATCTATTACTTTCATAATATCCAATAAATAGATTATGTTAATTAATTTATAGCTTAACAGCCGGTATCTAATGAAATTTTGCTGTTGCGGAGCAAATAAAATATTTAATTCAACAGAAGAAAAATTCCATCGCTTTAACTGTGGAATGATACCACCATTAGTTATTCAAGTAGAATATAATAACCGGCATAAATGTTAAAATTTATATCCGTTGTAATGATTATCTGCTACCCGGCTTAGCTCAGTTGGTAGAGCGATGGACTGTAGAGTGATATACTGCCAGAAAACGCAGTCATCCATAGGTCTCTGGTTCGAATCCGGAAGCCGGGATTTATTCAGGTTTATTTTTATGATTTAAGCAAATTCTTTGATTATTTTAAATAAATAGCAGAAAATCGGCAAATTTTAGCAAAAATATTAAATAATCCACCTACATCTTACCGTAATGTACGGACTATCCGACTCACTTCTTGCACTTTTATTTATCGGTGCATTGTTGCTACTCGCCAAACTTGGAGAGGAGTTATTCGAAAAATTCAGGATTGTTTCTTATGTTGCGGCAATAATAATTGGAATAATTATAGGTCCGGGAGTACTGGGGCTGATAACAATACTTCCAAACATTTCCCTATTTATATCCCTTGGAATTAATTTTCTGCTTTTTACGGGAGGTGCCCTGGAATTCAAGGAACTGGAAACAAAAAAGCTTCTGAATCCTTCAAACATATTGACCGGCGTAATTGAGTTCATACTTCCATTTGGTTTAATATCATTTGTTGTATACTACATATTTCACAGTGTCCTCATAGCCCTGATTGTGGGCCTGGTAACAGGAATGAGCAGTGCCGGCCCTTTAACAAGGCTACTGACAGACACAGGGCTGAATCATACTGAAGAGGGAAATAGCATTTTCCAGCAGGTTGTAACAATGGAAATATCCGGAGTTATACTATTTTCATTCCTTGCTGACCTCTACGGAAAAGTAGTTACCATATACCTGGTTCTCAAAATAGCAATGGAGCTCGTTGTATCACTTGTTTTTATACTATTATTTTCAAGATATGTACTGACAAGGCTACTGGTGAAGATAGATTTCAGTGCCAGAGCCAATGAAACTGTAATAGCAGTTATAATCGGGTTTGTCCTTGTACTTGGATTTGTCGGGCAGCTATATGGATTTAACTCAGCTATTATTGCCCTCTTTATAGGAATCTCCCTGAGAGAGTTTATTAACGAGAGGCCACTTGTTGCCGAAAAAGTATCAACATTTACATATGGATTTTTTGAACCCCTGTTTTTTATTGGCCTTGGCCTCTATTTTGTTAAGATTACACTGCCACTTATCACCCTTGGACTTTTGATTTTTGCAATAGCCATTATATTCAAGCCAATAGCAGGCACCATAACCTCAAGGTTCATGCATGTGGATACATGGAAAAACGCCTTCGGAACATCGGTGCACGGGGGCGTGGACGCAGCTTTGCTTGTTGTTGCTCTTGGATTATCCCTCATTGGCAGGTATGATTATTCTGCAGTCATGATAGCAATAACGTTATTGACTGTGGTAATACCGGCATTGTTTAATGTTAAGGCACCGGTGGTCAAAACTAAAAAGTCAAATTATGTCTGGGAAATGGTAAACGCTGAATTCAAAAATTTGAAGGCATGTGATATAGCAAGTTCCTTCCAGTCTGTGTCGGTAAATAGTAAAAATCCTATAAGCCTGGCATTTAAAATGTGTACAGACTTAAATGCAAGGGCTGTTATAGTAATAAATTCAAAATTGAAGGTTCTCGGGCAGCTTACGCTAAGTGATATGGTTACCATGGGGCATAACCAGTTAAGGACACTATCAGTATACCAGGGAAAAATAGTTCCAGCAGCAAAGGTACGTTGCGATTCTCCTGCAACCGACCTGATTAAAATATTCAAGGAATATGACCCGCCTATAGTTGCCGTCGTTGACAAATCGGGAAAATTTATAGGAACTATACTGGAGAGGGAAATATTGAAGCACGTAGCAGGTATCCTGGACAGTGATAAGCAATAAACGTATGAGTATTACTGGCTTTAAGATTAAAGCTGCATTAAATCATTTATGCCATTTAGGGCCACATAGCGGAAAGCCTATGAACTTTACCAATGTTTTAGATATGGAATATAATCGGTGAGGCATAAAACTCTCTCAGAAAAGTTATTCCATTAAATCCAGAATACATCATTCACGATCAGGTGGCAAGGAAGCCCACGTGCTTTAGCCAGGGGTAGTTGACATTGAAGGACTTACATTATATTGGCAGATCCCATATGTCCTGTCATATTTGTCTTACAAACTGTCTCATAAAGAATAAAGCTATATCAGTCACTAGGAAAATTATTAACCAGATTGAGAAATATACAATTAAGAAAGTCTGCAAAAAGTTATTTCCCTGTGCAAGAATATAAGAAACCGGTGCAGATATTATAGCTCCAGGTACCAATTTTATTAGTGTTCTTATTTTTTTTAGCATGATCCATATTATGTATAACGGGTAATATTATTAATAATTACTTATATTATATGCATAATGTGATATGTACACTTTAAAAATACAGGATAGTGTACATAATTATATGTAAATATAAATCCTACCTCCGGACAGTGCTTTTTATGTTGTAATACGAAACAAAATATGTAATTAATTACAAAGATATATATACAATTTATAGTTATGTAATCATATGAATAAAGTTGTAAGTATTAGATTATCAGAAGATATGCTAAATACTATAAATAAACTAATAGCATTTAAAATAGTAAACAGCAGGACAGATGCTATAAATTATATAATGGAACACGGAATTAATAATGTTAATAATGTAATTAAAAAAAAGGAAAAAACACAGGAATTGCTTGAAAAATATTTAAAGGAAGGCTTGCCGGAATTGCCAGCAGGGTTGTCTGAAAAATCAATTTTAGAGAGAGAATAATGGAATACATAGATACGAATATTTTAATTTCCCTTATTGATAAAAAGGACAGTAAATACAATCTAGCCAATAAATTAATGAAAAATTACGATAATAAAATTATTACTGAATTAAATCTACTTGAAATAAAAAGTGTTTTGTCCAGGTCCGGTGTAATTGAAGAGGAAATAGACGCATTAGATGAGTATCTATTAATAAAAAATGATATAAAAATAGTTAATATTGATTTTAACAGAAGCATAAATACCGGAATAGATATAATAAATTCCATAAAATTAAAAACACTGGATTGCCTGCATATTGCCAATGCTATTATAATACATGCGGATAAATTTATCACCTTTGATAAAGATTTTAAAAATAAGGAAAGAACTATTAAAGAATTTGGAATAGAAATAATATATCCATTGTGATATATTTAAAGGGATTTTCTGTGGATTAGCAGAGAAGGTATATTTTATTGATTCATTAAATATCAGGAACAGGGCTGTTGCCAACCAGCCTATTGTAGCAGGTTATTTTTCGTCCATTGTGGAAACCCGATGGCAGCTCACTACTTTAGCTGTGGGTAGTTGGTACGTATATTTACCCTGGAAAACTAAACGCTCACAGATCTATTCCTCGGTATCCTCAGCTACAGAAAATTCGCTTCTATGGGCTTTGTATTTACAATATGGGCATTTAATAAAACCAACTCCAGGGGGTACCGCACCAAACCCGAGTCTTTTTTTGTCCCATCTAGGCGCATCAAATTCTTCGTTGCATTTCGGGCAAACAATTTTAGATTTCATATTTGTGTTATGTAGTCTATAACGTTATATAATTTTTTTCTATAATAATTATATCAATTGTATACAATAAGACAAATAATATTTATATTTTTGTGTTAGTACCGGCAAGATAAAATATCCAGTTAAACGGTTGTCTGTGAAATTATGTGTAAATATAAACCATCCTGTTATCAATGAATTTTACCATAAAATAATTTGAAGATATACATCTTTTGAGCAGATAGGTAATAAAATATGAGAAATACAGATAAAAAGATACGGGGTAGGTGTAAGAGTTCAGCCGTTTGAGTTACCCGGATTTATTACAGCTTACAGTTTGTCTTTCTCCTATTTATATTTTATGCTCATTATTGTCTGTTAATTTATTGTATGTATCTTCAAACAACGTATTTGTCCCGGTTACATTCTATGCAATAAGAACCAATATTGCAAACCCTGTAATTTCTTTATCCGAAAGTTTCATGACATAGATTTCAATGAAAGAAATTCTTGATAAAGATTGTTATTTTTGCCCCTAAGGTCAATTTTCTAATAAAAATAATTTGCAATGCTGAACTGTGTTTCTATGTTAGGCTCTCTCCAGAGCGAAGTTGCAGGTCTATTTGGTATTAAATATTTTGATACTCCCTGATGCGTGTGATGATAAGATTATCATGTTTAATCCAGTGTTTTTATTGTGCTAGGAATTCTGAGCTCCGGTAAATTTATTTTATAATATTTTAATTGATTTATATTTTCCATGGTACTTCAGATGTTATTAAAGATTTTACCCATTAAACATCTGATATGTTTTTCCTGCGCGGCGCACCTCTGCTATAACTACAATTTTATTTATATATGCCTATATCAATCTCCCTTTTTACTAAATCGGGGTGCTGGATATTCATTAATTCTGTTATCGTTCTTTTAACAGATTCTTTATCTAACATATGTTTCTACATAGAAACATAAAAAATATGTTTTTGTTTCCTAAAGGAAACATATTATCATTATACCTTAGCAATACCGGTATTGTAATTATTTGCCATCTATGCTATAGAAAAATTTTTCAACATGAGAGCTAATTAAAATAGGGATTAGAGCGACTTTATAGTACATAGCCTCTGTGAGAAGCTTGCCAACAATTACAAATAATACAACATTAGTATTCCGATAATGCTTTAAAGCTAGCACCCCCCTTCATGTGAATTGCAGAAGGGATTTTCAGGTATACTGTCTTATTCAGTAATAATAGTGCACCAGAAATAATGGCCCATACACGAGCTTATCCTATAGATATTTATATTAAAAATAAATATACGTATCAGGAAGCATGGGGTAGTCAGGTATCCTAGAGGGCTCCAGTCAGTTTGTGATTAGCTAAAGGTCGTCTGAATTTATGATGAATGACTGGAACGATGAAACATGGAAGAGACCCTTAGATCTGGGTTCAAATCCCAGTGCTTCCACTACATTAGGGTCAGCCCCCAACTGCTCCCACTCAAAATCCGTCATTTGCCGATTGAGGCGAAATAAGGCCTCAACACTTTCTTTTACAGCTTCTCCAACCTCTTTTTGTGTTAAGTGAGTATACCTTGTTGTGGTCTCAATGCGGGTATGGCCTACCAGGATTTGAACGCAAATCTTCCTTTTATATTGGTTTCTCATTAAGTACTATCGGGGTATAACTTCAAAGCATTGAATGTTTTTATGGTTGGCATATATCTATAATCTTGCTATTACTTTAGATTATTACAATGGAAAATGGGTCGCTTAAGTTTTTATGGCCATTAATGGAAGGGAATATTACAATTTTTTGCTGAAGTTAACATACGATTAAACAGAGTTACCTGTTTATGATAAAAACAAAAATCGCAATCATTCAGAGAAGACTTCAAAACAGAAAACAACTTCAATTTTATATGGTCATATGCATGATACACAGGCTTTGGCCGCATGGTTATTCTGGACTATTTTTATCCGATGAAATGTTGTAGTTATATACGTATTACAATAATTTATAAATATGTGTAGTATATATTGCCGTATGTCTAAGTATACAACACTATCCGCGAAAATTACCGAAGAAGATAGGGAAGAATTAAGAAAACTTGGTATAAACCCGACTGAGCTTATTAGAAAAGCCATACACTATGAAATTAAAAAGTACAGGAATAACGAACTGATGGAAAAAATGAAAAAAATAGCACCCACTTTATCGAAATTAAAAATGGATGAATTAGTAAAAGATATCAGAGAGGATAGGGACAGATGAATATATTAGATACCTCTTCAATATTTAACCTGTTCCAGCGGGGCAAGTATACGGAAATCATGGATAATGCAACTATACCTCTTGCAGTTTATGAAGTTGGAAACGTTATATGGAAAAACAGTAATATTAAGAATACAATAACACAGGAAGAAGCAAAAGATATTGGTTCAGTTTTATTTGAGTTGATTAATTCTATAGAACAGGTTATTCCGACATGGTCTTCTGTATTGTCCCTTGCCTTGAAGGAGGGCCTAACATTCTATGATTCGTCATTTCTTGTATCTGCAATAGAAAAAGGCTATGGCCTAATAACTGACGATATAAAACTATTTAGAGTTGCAAGTTCCAGGATAACTGTAAGGATGAGTAGAGACCTTTAATTAAGGCATGTGTTCAATTCAAAATCTTCCTTTATTGATTTGTTCGGAGCAATAATGGTTGTTTCAATTTCACTCGTTTTTATTGACCTTTCTTTAATTCTGTCCGATGCGTGCGATGATAATATTATCATATTTAATCCAATGTTTTTATTGTGCCAAAAATTCTGAGTTCCGGTATATTTATTTTATAATGTTTTAATCGATTTTTAACCGATTTAAGATCCGTAAGACTCGCATTTAAAATTTCTATGCCTACTATTTTTCCATATTTTGATACATCAAAAAAATATTCTCATTTTTATTATCAGGAATGGTG
This sequence comes from Thermoplasmata archaeon, assembly GCA_021846695.1. Next base: position 997 of record JAJZWN010000044.1, on the reverse strand, counting down.
TCAACAATTTTTAAATTAGTTAGGTATATATATAAAGTGTCGGCTACGATATCATATTGAATTTTCATCATTTAAAGATAATAAACAATAATAAAAAGTTTCTTATAAAAGCATTCTCTCCGCATATCGTACCATTTAACTCCATCACGCAAATTCAACGAATCAGAAATTTGTGTACAGGTTATTAAAAAAAAATTTTAGAGTGTATATTCCCTGGAATTAAGAGCCCATTCATAAAAGTTTACTATTTTTTAAGTTATGCTTATCCACGAATTTCTTCAAAGGCCTTGTTTAGCATTCCCGGTTTGATTTACTGCAAAAATCATGGGCTTCCCTGCGGATTGGATCGTAAAATAAAATTTTCCTTAACGGGAAGCGATACCGCACCACTGAAGTTGCGCCCTCTGAAGATCAGAATGTTATTATTCTATAACCCTGATCCGCAAAATTAGTAATAGTATCAGAAACGTCTTCCAGCTTCATTCCTATTTTTGATATATCTTCACTTACATTCTTGGCAACAGCATATCCACTGCAGGCAATCTGTATAACGTTCATATCTCTCAGTATTTTTAAGAGGGTGTCAACATCAGGATCATGCTTTGCCAGAGACTCTTCGCTTGGCCCAAAGAATACGACTTTAACATCTTCTGCCAGTTTTTTCCTGTAAATGTTCTTTGCAAAATTTAGCCCAACAATCATCTTCCCTTTCTGGTCAAGACCAGAAGATATTATTATAAGGTATTTTCCAGACATATGACAAACATGCAGGGGTAAAATATAAATTTTATCGAATTAACACATTGGCACATCTTTGTTGATAATTGGAGAGCGGAAGCTATGTCACACTTAATTTCTAACAGTTTTTTAGTTTAATATTAAAGTACTTCCATTCAACACTATCATATAATTTTCCTGTTTGTTTAGATTGGAATTACTTACATTCTGGCATATACCATTTCTATTGATTTTATGCAGGCATGTCCACTAAAAATTA
>JAJZWN010000043.1 GCA_021846695.1 Thermoplasmata archaeon | reverse complement strand
TCTAAGTTTCTTGAAGGGTATATTTCGGCATATATTTTCATTTTTTACCATACACATAATAAAATAAAGAGTTTTTTGTCCATAGTCAATAGAACCTGGAATATTAATTTTAAATTACCATGGCTAATTACTGGAGAATCTTAAATTTTATTCAAATTTTAGTCCCCCATTTTTTATACTATAATATAATCATATTTCCATGAGAGTGGAATACAGTTATGGAATTGTTGTATATTCCAGATTTAACGATAAATATAATTTCCTCCTGCTGAAAAGAAAGGAAGGTTGGCTTGATTTTCCAAAGGGGCATATAGAAGAAGGAGAAACTGGAATACAGGCCGCGCTAAGAGAAACTATGGAAGAATCCGGTGTAAATTTAGTTCCAGAAAACCTTGTTCCATTTTTTCATTATGATATTACTTATTACTTTACCTTCAGGGGAACAAAAATACTGAAGCATGTAAGGATGTTTCTTTCCGAGGTATCTGATGATATGGCTATAACTGTATCGCACGAACATAGAGGGTACATATGGCTTAATTATGAGGAGGGTATGTCAACTCTTCGTTTTGCCAACCAGAGAAAATTGCTGGAATACGCGAATAGCTATATTGTAAAACAGGATAAAATGAAAAAGTTGAACGATGAATACAGAGATCTTCCCAAAAATAGAAAATGGGATCTGAGCACTGATTTTGTTCCGGGAGAGGGAAATTTGAATGCCAGAATATGCTTTATTGGACAGGCACCAGGCAGGAATGAGGATATAATGAAAAGACCTTTCGTAGGAAGAAGTGGAAAGCTACTTGATAGCCTTATTGAGGAAATTAGCCTGAAGAGAGAGGACTGTTATATTACCAGCATTGTACAGTTTTTTCCCCCAAAAAATAGAGCTCCAACAGATGAGGAGATATCAATTTGCAAACCGTATTTTCTCGCTCAGATGGATATTATACATCCTGAAATCATAGTCCTATTAGGTTCAGTGGCGGCACGGTCTCTAACATCTATTGATAGTGTAATGAAAGATCATGGCAAACTATTCAATGAAAAGTATTTTGTAACACTTCACCCCGCCGCTGCATTGCGCAACCCTGCAAACTTAGAAATAATGAAGGCCGATTTTCAAATTCTTAAAAATTTTTTCAACGGATCTTCATAGACTTAGTTTCCCTGCCATATAGCATATAGAGTGATGACCCTACGAATCCTGCCAGATAGACAATAAGAATAAAAAAAGCATATGTTTCTATGCCGGCATTTATAAGAATAAAAATAATAACAATATAAAGTGCATATCCTACGGATCTCACTGATCCTATTCCTCTACCTCTATACTTGCTTATAAAATTTTCTGGTTCCAGTAATTCTCTAGACCCCCATGCTATTTCTCCGAATATTGAACTAATAGCAAGTATAGCTAAAAGGTAGAATAAATTTGATATGATTGTGTTCAGGAATATAACGGCGATTACCCATGATGCCAGCATTCCAGTGAATCCGACCATTGCCAGAGTTTTTCTGCTACTTTTTCCCATATAATATCCACCCAGAACCCCAAAAACGGATTCAGCCAGAACAGAAAAGAAAATTATAACTCCTGTGTACTGGGGAAAATGGAAAGGACCGAGAACAAGATCTGAAAATGCAAATCCAACTATTATGGCGATTCCCATGAATGAAAGTGCCAGAAATTTTATGGCATTGCCTGCTGTAATCTTATTATTTGTTCCTATTTTTGTTCCAAGTATCCATAATCCACTTTCTTCCATATGATATCGTGCTATTATAGAGATTATCCCCGATAATATAGCAATGGTAATAAGCCACATTTTTTGAATGATAACCGATGAGGTAAAAACAAGGAACAATCCTGCTATCAGAGTAATGCCTATATTAGCCAGATTTGACGATTCAATGATAGCAAATCCTCTATTTTTAAGTGGGAGATACTCAACCATGATTGCCAGTGAAAGTGTCTCATCGCCACCAAGACCAAATTCGGCTATAAATACAAATATTATGAGATAAATGTAATTATAAGATATTCCTATACCCAGAAGTCCTAGAACAGTTATACCTATTGTCAGTAGAAAAATATTCTTCCTTCCAAGGCGATCTGATATATAGCCCATTGCCATATTGCCTGATAGAAGTCCCGCTGGTGCTGCCCCTATAATATAATAATATGAAAATTGTGGAACAAAATACCATGTTGTAATCAGTGGTGCAATTGCCAGGGTTATTCCCCACATAAAAAAGGAAGTTGATATAGCTATAAATATAATCCAGTGTTCCCTGTTCCATGGTGTCTTGCTGATTTTTTCTGATACTTTACTGTATTCTACATTATCGTATTCCATTTCATTCCCTCCGCCAGTATTAACCGGATCAGGTTCATGGGGTCGATCCCTATCCTCTCAGCCAAAAAGCTCCCCCAGAATATTAATTAACTAAATTTAAGATAAATATTTAAGCTTTGCCCGATGGAAATTTTATGTTTGATAAGTTTTATACTATTAATTTCAACTCGTATCCGGCTATGGTTACTATTATCCCAACTGTAACCATAACTAATATCCAGAATCTGGCCCTGCCGGCAGTAGTTTTGCTAATGAATAATCCTAGAACAGCAAGAGAGGCATATGAAAGGAGTAGTGGAAGTTCAATGTTGTTCTTAATAATCAACGATGAAGACAGCGGAATCAGTGCACCCAGAAAACCGAAAAAGGCTGATATAAAGGCACCCAGCAGGGATTCGACAAATATTTCTATGCCCAGATGGCCCTTCAGTAGATAATTCGTAGATTTAAGGTTCAGTTGCAGTGCTGTCCTGTGGAGTTCTTCGTTCAGTCCGGCGTACTGAGCTATGAAGTAACTGAAAGCCCCAGCAAACGCGGATCCGAATGAAATCTTGAAAGCCTCAAATAAATCTATAGTACTTTTTCCTATAATCCCCGCGGACGCAAGTATTAATGCTGTTATAATACCATCAGAAAGACCTATGCTTACTGGAAATATGTATTTTTTATTCATTTTATGACGTGTTTTCCTGTAATGACTTCATCAATGGAATGTATTGCACAACCCATATCCTCTATTACCTTTATAAGATAATTATAATTTATGTTTATTCCCTCAACAGTAATACTTGTTCCCATTGTTTCCATATCCATCTCGGTAACAGTTATTTTAACCGCATCCACTCCCGGCACATCTTCGATGGAACCGGCAAGTTCTGTCAAAGTTGGTCTATTCAATCCCTTGTCAACATCCAGTAAAATTCTCCTCAGATTCATAAGTATTTCAAACCTCGAAGCATTGAGCCATCGGCTTCATTCTTCTCTATTTATATCAAATATTAAATGATGATTTATTAACCTTTTGCAATTTGATTATTTCCGTGTATAACCTGCATATATTTTTATATTAAATTGCATATCAAAACCAATGATTACCATTGCATTCGTCATACCTTCCAGCATTAATTATAATGGAGGCATAGAAAAAACAATTTCGCGTTATAATTCCTTTAAAACACAGAATTTTAAAAAAATAGTCCTTCAGGGTATACCCGCACATGGCACAGAGAATCTTTATGGAATCAGATCAGTTTACTCTAAATTGATAATAGGCACTTCGGGCAAAATGAATTTTGCCATAAGGTTAATGGCACCTATTATTCTCAAATTTGACAGGATAATGAATTTGACAATTATCAGAAACATTGAGAAGAATTCCAATATAATTTATCTGACAAATGATGATTACTATTATCTGTTTAAACATAATTCATTTTTCGTATGGAGTGAACACGGGAATATACCTTCAAACTATACAGGAGTAAAAATACTCAATAATGCCATATCTGCCTTAATAAAAAATAATCTAATGTTCAGAAAAATCAAAGCAGTACACCTCATAAACTGCTATAACAGTGAGCACATACCATTCAGTAAATATTTTTGTGTACCAAACGGTGTCGATTCTTCCAGATTCTATCCCGCAGAAAGGAAACATAATACAATTAGGCTACTTTTCGTGGGAAGACTGGAAAAATCCAAGGGAATAGACAAAATTGTCAATATATTCAGGAATCATAACTTAAATATGGAGCTAACAGTAGTAGGTTCAGGTGAACTTGAATCACTTTTTTCATCCCGAATCAAAAATGTTAATTATATAAAAAATCCTGATGATGATAGATTAGGGGAGATATACAGAAATTCAGATGCCTTTATTTTTCCATCGATACTGGAAAACTTCGGTAACGTTGTCCTCGAAGCAGTGTCATCAGGTCTCTATGTTGTGGCCTCTGAATCCCTGAAACCACGTTTTGATGACATTGAAAAAATGAATTTTCTGGAATATATGGATAATACAGAAGCAGGAATACTGAAATCACTGGAGAAGATAGGAGAAAAAATAGAATATACAGGCAAATATGAGAATAAAATCGCCATACATGATTATATATCCGGGAAATATGGGTGGGACATTATCCTTAGAAAATTTTATGAGGGAATAGAAAAGGTATATTCTGAGAAATGATTTTTATATATTCATAAGAGTATGATAAAAGGATACGAAAAAATAAAAATTTTATAGGATATGGGAATTAAATATTTATGAAAACTGAAATAACTTGGCATGGACATGCAGGATTTTCAATAAAGAATGGCATTAGTATACTTGTTGACCCATTTTTCAGCGGAAATCCACTGGCGAAGGCAGATGTCGAAGACGTGAAAGCCGATCTTATACTGGTAACACACGGACATTTTGACCATGCAGGAGATGCCGTTAAAATAGCAAAGAAAAATCAATCTCCTATTGTTTGTTCCTTCGAACTTTCCGAAATTATCAAAAAGGAGCAGGTGGAGACCATAGATATCAACCCGGGAGGAACAATTGAGTATAAGGGCGTAAGGGCAACAGCTGTTCCCGCAATACATTCCTCAAGTTATAACGGTTTATATGCAGGTGAGGCAATGGGGTATATTATAGACAATAAAGATATAAAAATATATCACGGAGGCGATACCACCTTTTTCAAGGATATGGAACTGATAGGAAGTGTGTACCATCCGGACATTGCCATGGTGCCTATAGGCGGGCATTATACTATGGATGTTGATGGGGCAGTGGAAGCACTTAAACTTCTTAAGGTAAAAAATGCCATTCCAATGCATTACAATACATTCCCACCTATTAAGGCTGACCCAGTGGAATTCCAGGAAAAGGCCGAAAAATTAGGCATAAGGGTAACAATTCCAGAAATAGAAAAAACCTTCAAAGCATAGAATTGTTAACCATAAATTAGTTATTTTTCACTATTCCCATAAATTTTTAATTTTCTTATAAGTGTTCCAGTGGCATAGAAACATTCGGAATAATCAGAAGAGTTTCCGCCAGCCAGAGCTGCGGGGTCAATTTCGTATCCCAGGAAAAGTCTGTCTTTAATTTTCCCATGCTGCCTGAATATAAAGTAATTGATAGAATTCATGAGTACTGATTCAGAATAGCTATTCATGTAGTAATCTTCTATATTCTGGGTTACTGTTACAAGTGAAGTTTTAAAATGCCGGGAGTTCCTTGCAAGCATATCTATTATCTCAGCATCTTTCGAATTCCTGAGGAACAGGTGGCTTTCATCTATCACAACAACCTTCTCTTTCTTCTCCCTTTCAACAATTGAAATTATCTGGGTAAACACCAGACGGAAGAATGCATCTCTCAGGGATTCATTTTTGTGATCAAATCTGAATACTGCAGATTTCCCATCAAGCATTACAGGGGTTGTAAGGGGCATATGCCAAATATTTCCTGACATTGCCACATCCCTGCAGTACAATGTGTCAAGTTCAGAAATCACTTTGCTAAATTTTATTGCCCCTGATTTTTCCCCCAGTTTCATTAATGTACCGGTTATTTTTTTTCCAGGTATGCCTGTTATTTTCTCCAAAGCCCCAGCTACCGTACTGAACATTTCAGGAGTTTCTATTGAAAAATCTATATACTCACCCAGAGAAAGATCAACAATTACATCCGAGTTGTATTCACTCAGAGGGTCTATTATGTATATTTTCCCAGTGCTCATTTTGTTCAGTAACCTTTTTGTGAAATAAGATTTTCCAGATCCCGTTTCGCCTGTTATTGCAATGTTATATGAATTCCCACTGAAAGGTTTAAAATAAAGGGCTTTACCTGTGATAGCATTGACTGCCAGAGGTTTTTGGTTTCCTGATGGCACTGGTGTGAATGAACATGGAAAAATTTCTGATATGGATGCAGAATCCATCATATATTTTATCCCCTGGTTACCCAGACTTAGAGGATTAAATGTGTGTTTATTGAAAAAATGAAAATCCTTCAACCTGAACCCTATGGATTCCATAGTTTTCACAAATGACTCAGTATTTGAACGCAGTACAGCCGGATGTTTAGATACAACTGCGAACCTCATTGATACATTATAGAGTTTTTCCTGATTTGCCATATATTCCAGAGATGATATCTGTTTCTTGATGAGTGAGGCATAATGCCCTGATTTTGTATAAACTAGCTCTGCTTTTCTTGCTGAAAGGAGCCTTTTGACCAGAACATCACTGTTTTTAACGGTATTTATCTCCATGTTTATTTCAACCATAAAACCCAGCTTTTCAATTGCCGTTTGATAAAGGAAATCCTGGGAGTAATCGGTATCCAGGAGGTCAAGATAGGAACGGAACAGTCCATCCGTTGACACATATCGGGAATAGGGAGTTACATCTTTTGGAAAGAAAGAATTCATAGTTTCCTCATCCCCTATGGCTCTGGCATGAAATCCGGGGTTTGAAAGTATTATGGATATATTGCTGTTCAATGAATCCATGGCGCTGTCAATACTTGTTCCGTATGTTTTCAGTATAATATAAGTCCTGTAATAATTCGCTCCATTGCAAATTTCAGGACGGGTTATTATATTTGCACTGCATGTCAAATTATTTATCATATTCCTTATATTCCTTATCTGGTTTGATTTGCTGCTGTCTGTATAGAGTTCCCTGTTGTCTATCTCAACTCCAGAAAATATCTCTTTCCCGTAAATCCCAAAAAGCAGGCCATTATTAATAAATCTTATATTTGACAGACCTTTTCCATGAAAATACAGCTTCCTCAATTTTCTTATGTTAGAGAAATTGAATCCTATGTATCCCATAAAGGCAAAGTAAAGAGAAACTGCGGCCAGCGATGCAACTAGGCTAAATGTGAAAAGTATGGCAGTTAGTGAAATCCCTGCAAGTACCATTACAAATTTTTCCACTGGCATATTATATATGTATGACCTGAAATTGTATACATTTGACGGAATCCTAATGCAAACCACCAGCCTCATCTATTATTCCGGGTATAAGGTTTTTAGAGGTATTTGATTCTATAATTCCTAGTTCCACACCCCCGTTCAGGAGAGAAGTGGGATTTAATCCGCCAATCCCGGTGGATATTTCAGTCATTGCCGCATCTGTTGTAAGAAAATTCATGCTACCCTGAAAATACCTGTAAATTTCAGTCACAAAAAACAGAGGAGCAGTTGCGGCCACATAAATTAAACCAATTTCCAGAAAAGGATTATTAAAAATGCCAATAAGATAGAGAATAATGATAGTGAAGAACGGGAAAAATGCCAGTTCAAAGAATATTCTGTAGAGTTTAAGAATTTGTTTCTCACTTCCCGGAACCATAAGCAGTATTGATGCGACCGGCATGAAAAGTATGAAAAACAAAATTAGTGCCTGCCTGATTATAAGTATGCCGAATAAAAGTACAATTGCCAGAATAAAGGTACCTGTAAATAAAATAGATATAAAGCTGTTTGCACCAGAGATACCTGAAAATTCCAGTCCGTACCAGTTAGGCTTCAATGTATAGATATTGTTGTAAAAAACCAGTGAAATACTCATAAAAAACATTGATATTCTGTAGGATGATTCAAAAAGCACAATAGAAGCAAATATCTTGATCAATAGTTTTGCAGGTGAATATGGCTTTATAAGTGAGTTGTATGCAAGCATAATTATGGCTGAAACTGTGATTGCAATAAGGATAATATCAGAGTAGACATTGTTGAACAGGTACCTGTAAAAAGCTATAAATGATGAATTGCCGTGTATAAACTGTATATATGAATATTCTGGATTAAGCCCGTAATTTACCATGAGGTGCCACAAAAATATGATAGAAGACCTCGCAAGATTGGTTATTGCCGCAAGAATTCCATTAAAAATAGAGGTATAAGTCATACTTTGCCTGTAACCACATAGTTAAAAACTGTAAACAGTATCCCGCTTATTGCCATTATGTATATGACAGTGCCTATGGCAGCATTTTTCAGTCGCTCCCTTGCCATTATCTTTTTATTCTCATCAGTGCTGAAAAAATTTAGCGCTATTGGTATCCATAAAAGTGTTATCAAAACTGCAGACACCGATATTACTATATCATCCACTCTGCCCATCATAGCATTTATTGATGCAATAGCATAGTCAATTAACATTTTTGATGATAATACGAAGATATAAAATATTAACGCCTAAAATTCTAGAACATTAGAAAAGTTTCTTCTGCCTGTCCACGACCATGGGAGGAGGTGCAGGCATTCCGAGACGGTACCTTACAAATTTGATAGTGTCCGGTGAGAGGCCTTCATAATGGTTATTTGCGTATATGAAAGCCGTACCGTTTCCTGAATCATGGTTTTTTATCTTTTCTACCCACTGCATAACCTCACTGCGCCGGTTTATTCTTAATTCACCAAGTTCCTTCTTTGTAAGTGATTTATTGCCTAAAAAACGCACATATAGATTTTCAGTAGTTTTTATTTCCGGGGTTTTAAGATAGTCAATAACAGACCAAACCATTATAACATTGTATTTTTTGAGTATATCATAAACTTCTTTCCTGAACCATGAAATGTGTCTGAACTCAACTGCATATTTTATTCCACTTGGGAGCACTTCAAGAAAATTCTCCAGCACCGTTAAATTTAATGTGAAATCAGGTGGGAGTTGAACCAGTATTATTCCCAGTTTCTCACCAAGAATTGAAATATTTTTTATAAAATAAACAAGGTCATCTTCGCATTTTACAAGCCTTTCCTCGTGTGTTATCTTTCTGGGCATTTTTGGTGAAAACAAAAAATTATCTGGAACAGAGTCATACCATTTTTTAACTGTTTCCTGGCCCTGAGCCGCATAAAATGTAGAATCTATTTCAACAGTGTCAAATATTCTGGAATAATCATTCAAAAAATTTGATGAGGGCTCTGAATAATTATAAATCTTGCCTCTCCAGAATTCATAACTCCAGCCCGAACAGCCTGTACGGTAAATCATTAATAATGTAATTTAATAATGCATAATAATCGTTATCCATGTTAATTCATTTTTTTACTTCCAGAAAGGCGAGACAGTAATTCTGAATTTCAGGATTATAATTTTATGCCACTGTTAGTATAGAATGAAACTTTCCTGGAACTGGTTACTCCAGGTTTCCCATTTTCATTTCTATATTCCTTTACAAATGATGGCTTTCCAAATACTTTTACCGGGAGGCCATCAATGGAATTGAAATTCATGAGGTATGTGCCTTCTATGCTACCTATTACTTTCTTTAAATCGATGAAATCGCTTTCAAGGAAATTGTGCACATACCAGTCCTTTCCTGGATAGGGTGGGTCCAGATAAAAAAAGGTGTCGTGATCGTCGTATTTATCAATGAGTTCCCTGAAATCCATATTCTCTATTTTCATTCTCCGTATCTTGGGTTCAGCCTTTAGAAGATTGGATACATTTTTGCGGTATGTACCATACAGGGATTTGTCCTTTTTGCCATATGTTTCTCCCATGCCCCCAAATCCGGTGTTAAAATTAAAGAAAATGGAAAAAGCCTTTTCCACCTCAGGATTCCCGGTATCCATTACTATTCTATCATCATAATAATCAAAAAACATGTTGCGGTCTCTTGCAAGTGCATCAGCAGCCTTATAGAATGGTTCGAAGTTATTTTTCAGCACTTTAAATAATGTGTAAAGTTCCCTGTTAATATCATTATAAATTTCCATTCCTGCACGTATGTTAATAAGCACCGAAGCTGATCCGGAAAATACATCAACGAATCTTGAACATTGAGATAAATCATATACACGCTGTATTTCATCCACAATTGTGGTTTTTGAACCTGGATACTTGATCAATCTCAACATATACAGTTTATTGCTATGCCAATATAATATTTAATGTATAGTCAAGTTTTCTGTTAAGGGGGTTAACTACCGTTCCCGGTGTTATCAATTCTCTTTAATGGTTCCTCACAAAAAAAGGTTTATACATCCTGAAATCATGGATATTTGCAAACTTTTCTGCATAACTGCATAAGTCCAGTGGACAAAGGTGCATGAAACCGGTGAACGAAGATGAGGCCTCTCCAGCAAGGAATGTTCCGATATGTGCATGGGGGTGGCGATCTGCCGTAGAAGAGAAATGGAACGGGATAGAGGTTTTGGGGTTAAGGCCACGAAGTTTAAACAGCAGAGAGATGATAACTTCCAGAGGTAGATATTAACACGGTCAACAGAAATCATAACATAAGTGAGATAAAGTCTATTGTCCATTAATTTGACCAGAAGTAGAGTTGATTAATAATATTCCACTGACATATTTTTATATACCGATTGACGTTATATTATTATGGATGACACATATTCCTATATATCCAGTATATACGGAAAAAACCATTTTGATATAGACAGACCATTTCAGGAAATCCTTGATTTTTATCTTGGGAAGCACTTAAATCTCAGTCCACTGGGTGCCTATGCAGGTAAGGATCTTTATGAAACAACGGATTACATAGACAAGGTATCCCCACCATTGCAGAAAATGTGGAGCATAGATGGTGAGAGAATAGATAGTGTTCTTATTAGCCCAATGGAAAAACATGCCCTTGAGAAGCTTATACATGAATATGGAATCAGCCGCCCGT
>JAJZWN010000042.1 GCA_021846695.1 Thermoplasmata archaeon | reverse complement strand
ATGAAAAATATGGCATTGAAGGCAAAAAATCACTGCACTATTTAGACAAGATCAGGATGATAGAGAGCCAGTGGATTACAGGCAACAAAGGACCAGAAAAGGCATACCATACTTACTATACAAACGTGCAGATCAATTTAATAGGTTCAATGACTGATCTTTCAGATATAATATTCGCCACCACACTAAAGGATGAACAGCTTCAGGAGTATGAGGACAAAATAATTGCCATGATGACCAATGGAGGGGTATTTGTTGGTGATGTTGCGGATTCCCTTAAAATATCCCAGACACTTTTAAAGGGAATAGTAAACAGGTCATCTGTCCTTACGATCAAAGGTTATAGAATAGAAATGGAAAACGGCGCATGATCACAGTAATGAGAATAGGGCACAGGCCATTCAGGGACAAGAGGATAACAACGCATGTGGCACTGGTTTCCAGGGCATTTGGTGCATGCAGGATACTTGTTGATGAAAGGGATGAGACCCTTGAAACTACCGTTAATAGGGTAACAGAAAACTTTGGCGGGAATTTTTCAATAAAAACTGGAATTAACTGGAAAAAGGAATTCCGTGATTTCAATGGAATAAGGGTAAATCTTTCAATGTATGGAATAAATGTGGGCAATCGCATGGAAGAAATCAGGGAGTCTGCAAGGGAAAAGGATATGATAATACTTGTGGGCGCTGAAAAGGTGCCCATAGATGCATATAACATTGCAGATTATAATATTGCCATTGGAAACCAGCCACACAGTGAGGTCTCCGCTCTTGCCATATTCCTCGACCGTTTTTATAATGGAGGGGAGCTCGAAAAAACATATGAAGGTAAAATGAATGTAGTTCCCATGGAGAGGGGAAAGATGGTCAAGTTCATACCCGATGAACAGCAATGCATGAAAATTCTTTATGAGGAGAAAGCGAATGAGAGAATTATAGACCATGTGACAGCAGTATATAAATTGGCCATGGCAATCGGAAAATATGCACATGCAGATATGAAACTGATCCAGGCAGGCTCATTGCTCCATGACATAGGGCGAACAAGGACCAACGGAATTAGGCATGCAGTTGCAGGTGCTGATATTCTCAGGGAGAAAAACATAGACGAATCTGTCGTAAAGATAGTGGAAAAACACACTGGAGCCGGAATACTGCCGGAGGAAGCAAAACAACTCGGCCTTCCGGAGAGGGATTATATTCCTGAAACCCTGGAGGAAAAAATAGTAGCACAGGCAGACAATCTCGTATCCGGCAAAGTGATAGTAAGCCTTTCCGACACTGTAAACAGCTACAGGCTGAAAGGGCTTGATGAACCCGCTGAAAGAATTAAAAAACTGCATGCTGAACTTTCCAAAATTTGCGGGAAAGACCTGGATGATATAGGCAGAGAAGTGGAAGAGGATAATAACTGATTATTCGTTTTCCTCACTTTTTTGGGATATGAGGAATCTGCAGGCACTGTATCCGTTTACCTGCCTGTGGGTGGATTTTACGTCAGCATCAAGAACCTGCGAAAACATCTGTGTTTCCATTGAGCAGGCAATGCCGAAATTTTTAGATATGGACAGTATGGGGCAATTATATTCTGTCAGTTCAAAATTTTCCTGGGACTTCTTCACCTCGGGATAATAATCAGCATTCCTCCTCAGGACTGCAAGTGCATTCACTTTTTCTTCAAGCCCTTTCCGTGGCATTACACTGGAATATTCGGATTTTACCCTGCCATACCTGTCCTTTAGAAATTCCTCAAGGAGTTTTTCATTTCCTGTATTTTTAATAAAATCCATAAAATCAGTGAGCATTGCATCAGACCCTGTTCCCAACTTCATGTTCGATACTTCGGTGGCATAAAAGGCATATGAGGGCCTTCCCACACTTTTCTTGACTATTTTCCTTGCCACAGCACCCTGCTGCTCCAGGACAGATATGTGGTTAAGGACAGCCATTTTAGAGATTTTCAGCTTTTTAGCCAGATCGTCAAGTGACATATTGGGATATTTCTTCAATAAAAGTATAATTTTTACAGGAGTAGGATATTCTTCCATAATTATATATATGACACATCTATAAATAAATATCTATTTTACTTTATAAAGTTTATAAATTATTATCTATATATATTATCCAGGGTTATAAGATATTATGATGCCTATAGATCCGAGAGATGTTGGGATTTTTAAAGATGGAAAGCATGGAGAAATAGAGAAGTACATTATCAACGAATGGAATGGAGACAGGTCTGTACTGTATAAATCCCGGAACAGCCGGAGGCGTGATGATGCAACACACGGTCACCCTGTTTTAAGACTTATATTATATATAAAACAGAAATTTGGAGGGAAAGAGGAGTAATAACCATTTATAGTTAATTGCCTGCATAGTTATACTTTTATCCAGAAATTTTCAGTTCCAGCTTCTTGTCCAGTGAGCATGGTGGAAGAAATAGGAATTTTATCCCTATGAAATATGAGAAGCAATAAGTATCCAAGAAAACTCATTTCAGGATATAATATTTCCAGTAGCCTTGTTATTTTATTTTGGAAGGCACTGCATAAATACCAGAAGCAGTATCAACCCTTTCTGCATTTGTTATTCTTGCAATACTTTTGTTATTGATCAGGATAGATTCTATGAGCATCGATCTGCTTACACCTTCTCCATCTGCTAAAATATCTATTGCATTTTTTAGCTCTTCATTAATCGATATAGATATTTTTTTTGTGCCTACCATAGTAATACCATAACATCTTCGTATTTAGATATGATTATGCCTTCATCTTCATTGAACAAGTTTGTCCAGGGTTTAATTTATCATAATTTTGTTTCCCATTTTTCAATAATATTATAATTCATCAACCATAAATCGCAGATCCTGATTTACCCTCAGATGCGCAGAATTAACCAGTTAATTTTTTAAACAATAATTTTACAGCTATGAATACCATAGCCATTTCCTGTGAAAGAAGCAATTAACCTTTTACTGGACTATTCCCGGGTTTTTTATTAGATTTTTCCTATTGACAACTTTTAAAAATATGAGAATGAAACCCAGAAAATAAAATATTGACGAAAGCTCGAAAAGCCTGGAATATGCAAGTGCCCCAGTGCCCCTGAATATATAAAGCACTATGCCGTATATCAGGGGAGAAAATGCTGCCCCTATTTCGGTGGAAACAAGAAATATGGCCAGGTATTTGCCCACACTTCCATGTGGGACAATGAAGCTCAGATATGAATTTGTTATTGTAAAATAATTACCATATGCAATGCCTATGATGGAACCAAGAATTAAGAAGAGATAAAATAAATGTATAAATGAAATAAAGAATATGCTAAATCCGCTTATGAGTGGGAAGGAAAGTAGAAGAACATCCTTATTTATTCGATCTGATAATATTCCGATAGCCACAGTGGAAATAGCCGATACAACCAGTATCGAAACTCCTGATATGGCAACATATATTGCCGCATTCTTAAGGCCAAGTGCATACTCAAAATAATAATATTCAAAAAACACCAGTCCAGAACTTCCTATTGTTATAAAGAAATTAGCTATAGCCATCCACTTAAATTTTCCAGATTTACTGGCACTTCTAAGGACTTTTAGCAACCTCCTGCTGATAACCTCTGAATTGCTTATGTAGTCCTCTTTTTTAATTGTCAGCACCGTCACAGAGGCTCCTGCAATTATTGTTATAAGAATAAGAATTGAGGCAAGTTCTATTCTCCCCGTTCCAATGAGGAGCCCAGAAAGGCCAAATCCGAGGGCAGAGCCAATAAGAGTAAAAAACCCGCCGATTCCAGAGGACGCCCCTCTCTGTGATGGGGGTATCACGTCCCTGATCAGTGGCCTGTAAGATCCATATGCAATATTAGACCCAATTTCTATAAGAATATAAATAATAAATATGACAGTCAGGCTATCCTTGATGAGGATAAAAAGCACAAGTGCAAACACGACAATAATAGACCCAAGTAAAATCATTGGCCTTCTCTTCCCAACCCTTGAACGGATACGGTCGGATAATGTCCCTGAAATGAAGTTAAAGGCAATCCCTATAATTATGCCGAAAAAGGCAATGAGCCCCAGATAAATCGCCTGAACATCTACAGGCAATAATAATTCTATCTCATATGGAAGAAACAATGATTCAAAAGAAGTCCACAGATAATTGCTGCCAAGATATACGGAATTCATGCCAAAAATATATCTGAAGGACTTCAGTGAATACCTGCTCATTTACAATCAATATGAAAATAGCTTATAAATTAATCCTTTCTTATTTTATAAAACATTGCAAATCCTATGAAGAAGAATATCCCTGCAGCATAGAATACGTATCTAAAACCCAGTGAATATGAACTGGAAAAATAAAGAATAAGCCCATATATTAAGGGGGAAAGAGAGGATGCACCCCCGATAGCAATATTGTAATATCCCATAAACTTTCCAGAACTGCCTGGTGGTGCCATATCACTGGCTAGTGCATCTGAGACACTCATGAAAACTCCATAGGATATCCCTATTACAGAACCAAGCACAAGAAAATAAACAAATTTTTCAAATTCCGGAATAAGGATCATAGCTATTCCGCCGATAACTGTTATATAGACAAGAATATTCTTTCTGCCTATTTTATCAGATAAAACACCGAAAATAAATGATGCGGCCGCAGATACAATAAGTACCACAATGCCGGCTATTGAGACGTAATATGCTGGATTTGCATAATGCAATATATACTTAAAAAAGTAAAGTTCGAAAAACGACAGACCAATAACTCCAGAAAACACCATAAAACTCCCAATTACCACATATATGTAGTTCTTTATGCCCTCCTTCAAATTGAACATGTCCAGGAATAATTTTCCTATCCCCGGCTTGTCCTGTTTTATTATAATATCAGATTTCTTTATGGTATTTGCTGACAGGAAGGCAGTAATTATAACAACAATTGATATTAAAACAAGGACATATTGCCTGTAAGCTGTATCAATAAGAAAACCGGTAATGCTGTACCCCATCATAGATCCCAAAAGCCTGAATATGCCACCTATTCCCGTAGCCTTCCCCCTCTCGTTCCTTTCCAGAATATCGGCATAGAGAGGCTGGTATGCACCTACTGATATATTTGATGATACCTGTATCATTATATAACCAAGTAGAACACCTACCAGTGTAATTGTTATAGTTTCATTGAGAAACATTGAAAGCACTATAAATACTGCCCCTGCAAGAATATAGGGACCACGCCGCCCCCATCCAAAGTTGTACTTATCGCTTAATGTGCCGAAAAAAAGGCCAATAAAAACTCCCAGGGCGGTTCCTATGAAAGCTATTATCCCGAGGAATAAACTGCTTTGATTAAAAGACAACAATTCAATAGGCAATATATATGATTCATATGAAATCCATAAATAATTAGTGCCAAGATGTATGGCATTCATTTTTAATAAATAACTGTTGCTTTTGGGGATATCCACCACTTTGAGAAACTATTGCACTGGAATTAATAAATATATGTTTAGGCTAAACCCTGTATGTTCTACAGAAATGTAAGAGTGTAGAATAGTGGATAATAACACTATTGTGAAAACTAAATGTTAATTACCAAACTTTTAGGTCATTTTGACCACTACATCCATGATTTCCTTCTGTACTGTTGACAGAGAAACATCACTAATAATATGGAATGACATTAACGCAATTCAAATATAGGGTAATACATACTAGACAATACGAGAAAACTAGTAAAAATAGGATTATGCAAGGAGATGTCCATATAAAAAATTAGGGTTGTTGTAAACTATAGATGGAAGAAATTTCAGTTTTCATTCCTTTCCCTGCGTTCTAGAATATAGTTATCGAGGCTGTGCGTAGGCATGTGGGATTTTAGGTAATAACTGACAGCATTAATTTCAATTGATTTTAATTTTCTGGATAAATTTGATTTGCTTATATTATAATTTTTCGCCAGTTCACCAAGGCTGGAAGCTTTTTTTAGAGAATAATATCCTGAACTGTATATCTCATTTAAGAGCCTTAAATTCTGTGAGGCATCTATTTTTGTAATAACCGTCTCAAATTCGTTATATTCTAGCTTATCAAATCTTATAATCCTACTCTTCTTTTCAATATCCTCGATTATCTTTCTGGTATCCTCAAACCATGAAAAGACATACCATATTTCTAAACCCTGATAAAATGTTTCCCTAAAATATGGGGGATTGTGTTGCTCAATTAATTCGCTTATGGAATTTTTTCTCTTTGCCAGTAGTTTTATTAAATAAACATTACCAGCTTTCATGCTTTCCACTTTTTCAAAACTAATTATGTCTGGTTGATTTTTTAAATTGTTAAAAAATTCATTAAATGTTTTAATCTTATTCTTCTGATTCCCCCGATAATCATCTTCTATTTTTTTGAAAATCACATGGGCTTCTATGTATTTATTCTTCTTAATTTTCTGTGATATTAGTTCACCATAAACACCACTGTATTTTTCTAATAGATTACTCCAGCATCCTGTGTGTTTTAAAATCAATCTGAAGTACATAACTTACATAACCATAAACTAGTATATAAGCTTATAAAATAGTATATAAATTAATATTAATTTAACTAAAATTTTGGTCATATGTATATATACTTTATAGTAAACACGTTCACAAAAATATTTTTATAGGGTTTAAAGTTTGCTTTTATATGACTTCCCTGAAGAATGTAATTGTGAATTATCAAGAAAATGAATATGAAAATGAGATAAAAAATAAGACAATATGCATTATTGGCTATGGCAATCAGGGGAGGTCCCAGGCCTTGAATTTGAAAGACTCTGGGCTTCACGTTATAATAGGCAATAATAATGATTCATATGCTGAAGAAGCGAGGAAGGATGGTTTTAAGGTTTTTAATATTGTAGATGCAGCTAAATATGGAGATATAGTATTTCTTCTCATACCGGATGAAATCCAGAAGTCAATATATGATAAGGAAATTGGTCCAAATCTAAGGAAGGGAGCGGTTCTGGTTTTCGCTTCTGGTTATAATTATTATTATGGTCTTATTAGTGTCAGGCAGGATATTACAGTATTGATGATTGCTCCCCGTATGATAGGATGGGGTGTAAGAGATGTTTATTTAAAAAATATGGGCTTCCCAGTCCTTGTTGGGATCGGCAATGATCCAGAAAAAAAGGGGAACAATATTCTGATGACAATTTGCAATATGCTTGGGGTTTTTAGGTCAGGTGGATGTGCAGTTATGTCATCATTTATGGAGGAAACCCTCGTTGACTTACTTTCTGAACATAGCTGGGTTGGTGCTATGCTATATCTTTTCAGGGCGTATTATGAGGTTGCCACTGAACTTGGTGCATCACCAGCATCAGTAATACTTGAACTTTATGGTTCCGGAGAACTTGCAGAGATTGCAGCAGCAATGAAGGATCAGGGCTTATTTGAGCAGCTTAAAACACATTCAAGAACAAGTCAGTACGGTCAGCTTACAAGGGGTCCTGAATATGTT
Source organism: Thermoplasmata archaeon (assembly GCA_021846695.1). Next base: position 3,508 of record JAJZWN010000042.1, on the reverse strand, counting down.
ATGGATGAAATTAAGGGCTTAATAAAAAAGGAGGCTATGGATATACTAAATGGAAAATTTGCAAGGGAATGGACAGAGGAGGAAAATTACGGATATTTGGTTTATAATAAGTTGCATGAATTAGCCAGAAAGCACCCCATGGAGAAAGATGAACGTGAATTATATAAAATTCTTGGGAGGTTATAATCATGGATTCAGATTTATCTAATTTAAAAAAATACAGAATATTTGATTTGAGCCATTCACTCTATCACCGAATGCCGGGATGGCCAGGTCACTCACAGTTTCTTATAAAAGATTTAAGAATTATGAATGTTGATGGCTATGCAGTTAAAGATATTTATTTAAATACCCATCACGGTACTCATATAGATGCGGCTGCACATATGATTGATGGGGGTAAGACACTTGATAAGTATCCTTTAAGTAATTTTATCGGAAATGGTGTGGTTTTGGATCTTTCATTTAAGAAAGCTGGTGAACCAATAGGAGCAGCAGATTTAAAAAAATTTGATAATTGTTTAATTGAAAATGATATGATTTTTCTTTATACAGGTTGGTCCAGGAAAAGATCAAACAGTGTAGAATACCTCTATTTATGGCCCTATCTGGACTGCAGCGGAGCTGAGTATTTGGCACATAAAAAAATGAAAGTTGTAGGTACAGACGGGTTAAGCATTGGTGGATGGTCATCAGATAATGCTGTTCACACAGCCATAACAGATTCAGCAAAAAATGTGCATACAACAATATTGGGCTCTGACGCTATAATAGCTGAAGAGGTTGCCAATCTGGATAAGGTACTTGAGGAGGAAAAATGCTCAAGAGCTTTTTTCATTATTTCTCCTCTGAATATTATTGAGTCTGATGGTTCTCCTGTAAGAATATACGCTTTTAAGAGGTGAAGAATGACAGAAAGAAATGATAATTTGAAATTTAGTGGCGAATATAAGGAATTAAAGAACAAAGAGTCAGAAGTCTGGGGTGTAAGAGGTAAAAAATATGGCATATACTTATTCGTTATAGCTCTTGCCGGATGGGCTCTGGCATCATATAATTTTAACCTTCTCACTGTTGCCTTTCCAGCAGTTTCCAGTGCCCTTCACTTAACAGATGCTCAGGTAGGAGAAACTGGGACAGTAATAAGTCTAGTTGCCATATTTGTACCAATAGCTGTTGGATACTGGATGGATTCACGTGGAAGAAAAATAATGTGGATGGTCGTTCTTGCCATTTCAGCTATATTTACCGCATTAACTGCTGTTGTTACCACATTTTTAGAGCTTGTTATTATCAGAGCTATAGCATCATCATTTGGACTTTCTGAACTTGGTGTTTCAATCACAATAGTAAATGAATCTCTTGGACCAAAATCCAGAGGCTGGCTTTATTCATGGGTTCAGGGCGGGTGGCCACTAGGTGTTTTTCTGGCCTCCGGAGTATACCTTGCAACAATTCATTTTGGATGGCCGGTAGTTTTTGCAATCGGAGCAGTGCCACTTATTGCAGTAATTATTGGGAGATTCTGGATAAAGGACCCCATGCGATATGAAAACCTCAAAAAAATAAAGGATCTTATTAAAAAAGGAGTACCGGCAGGTCAGATAGAGGGTATAGAAGAATTTAAGAACGACTTAAATCAGGCCGGACAAATCACGTTTAAGCAAATTTTTGCTACCAGAGGTTATGTGAGGACTCAGTTGATAAAAGTTATGATAACCTGGTTTTTTTATGCATCATCCTGGATGCTTCCAAATGTTTTTATAGCAGCATATCTCTACGAATTTTATGGATGGAGCGCCAGCTACGTTGCAACCCTCCTGCTTATATCTGGTGGGGTAGGATTTTTCTTTTATCCATTGGGTGGATACTTTGGAGAGAAATATGGGCGAAAAAATGTGCTTGTAATTACGGCAATAATAACACCCGTACTTGCACTTTTATTCATATTAAACGTGCATGATATGTTATTGGCCTCCATCATATATTTCTTTATTTATCAAGTGACAAATGGCACTTGGTCAGGGGTTGGATATGCTTATTGGGCCGAAAGTTTCCCTACTAGGGTCAGGGGTACGGTAATGGGATTTCTTACCGGTTGGTTTAATTTCTCAAATTTTGCCGGATCACTTATCTATACTGGATTAGTCATCCTATTTGTGCATTCTCCGGAGCTGATATGGATAGTGCTTGCTGTAATCATCTCAATGGGTCAACTATCTGCTTTAGCTTTAAGAAATATAAAACCTGGACAGATACTTGAGGATATATCAATTTAACAATATCCAAATTATCCACTCTGGGACATAATTAGCCTAAATGTTCATGAGCATCCTGTTGTGGAGAAGTCATTTACAGAATCCCGACGTTTCAACGCGATCATTTCATCTCTATAATAAAATATGTCCTGTTGTCGATTAAGAACCTTGCCACATAGTCGCCACTTCCAAAGTATTCCCTCAGCCATGTCACATTTCTGGAATATTGATGTTTGCCTATTTCCTATGGCGATTATATCCCGTCAGGTAAATAATAATTTCTTATCATTTTTATTAGTTCAAATATGCTATTTTTGACCCAAACATACGTGTGTGCAAAGTTTGCACATACATCATAAATGTTGTATTATCCCGTCTTTTCAGTAAGAAATTACATATAAAATAAATATTCGTCCAACGGTATATAATCGCCATACCCTATTTCATTAATTATTCCAGAATATATTAGTGGTGTTGTATATTCCGTTTATTTATCCCCTAGGAATTCCCCTTACTCCCACTCCACTGTAACCTTCACTTTCTTGGGTTCCTTGTCTCCGAATACCGATTTCTGAACGTATAATGTTCCAATTGCCGGATTCCCGGACGCTTTCTCCTGGAATCTATACGTGTTCTTTGTTGCTCTCTCGAACTCAAATTCTATCTCTTTTTTATCCATTTTTTCACCCATTTAATTTTTTCAAATATCTTATTATTCCAGCTTTGTTCCCTATTCCTCGCAGGTACATTATTCAATGACCCGATGAATGTACCGTTCCTCACAATATTATGTAACATGCATTGCGGACACATTGGATTCCTGTAATATAGAAGATCTATATTATTTCCGGAGGAAATGTGCACATCGATCAGTTTGGATTCGTCATCGAGGTTGTGGCATGACCTTTTTAGAAGTCATCCAGATTGTAAATGATAATTCGCTGGGACAGGAAATGATATTTCAGTAGACGCATGTAACACCATAAAGAGTCAATATTTTATGTTTTTGGTTTCAAGAGAGAGTTTCCTAAAAAATTAACGTATTTGTATAGCTACCCGAATCCACACAACTCTTTTCTCAATATTTTATCCATCTCAACAAACATACTCTTTCCTTTCAGGTTCCATGTTGCAAGCAGTGATGAGATATACTGGTAATTCTGTGATCCGTTTTCCGACCGGAATGTTCCTATGATTTTCCTTATTACAACATGTTCCCTTATTGCCTGTTCTGCAAGATTGTTAGTCGG
>JAJZWN010000041.1:6249-11233 GCA_021846695.1 Thermoplasmata archaeon | reverse complement strand
ATTTTAGAAGAACTCCTGAACAATCAAAAGGGGAATCCACAAATACTGGATAATTGTATTGGAATTTTAAGCGAGGAAGAAGCAAACACAATTGAAAATGATACCAGTAATAACAGAAAGAGATCAATGAATAGAAATTGAGATAATTAAAGATTTTATCAATTTTAAGTATATAATTGCATCACCATACGTTTAAGGTTAAGTAAATGATATTCCACCAATTGAAATATGGTATAATAAAAAATATCCCCGCTTCCAGTAGTTGCTGAAACAGTAGGATAATACCTTATTGCAGGTATGTCATAATTCTCTTTCCGCATGTGCCATATCCGTATTGGCATATACAGAATATTCATTATCGCTGATTGCTATGATTCCCACAGAAACTTTAAATTTATCTATTTCTTTTTTAACTATTTCGTTCAGGTCATCTGTTCCAATTTGCTGGTATATTCTGAAAGATAATAGGTCCTTTGCTATATCCTCACCTATGCCGGTAGCCACAACAGCACCTTTTTCGCCCTGGTATATGCCTGCACCGATAACTGGAGAATCGCCCACCCTTCCCCTTAACATGGGAAAAGCTCCACCTGTCGAAACTGCAGCAGCAAATTTGCCATCAATCCTTGCCACAGCCCCAACTGTATCACTGGAACTTTTAACCATAAACTTAAATTTTTCAGGAAGTGTATTGTTTTTAATAGAAGCTTTAAGTTTATCCATCATCTCCCTGCTTTTCTCGGTTTCAGGGTTATAATATTCATATTCAAGCTTGCGTGCGAACTCAACAGCTCCTTCCCCGGCGAGCATTATATGTGGGCTTTTCTCCATTACATCCCTTGCAACCATAACCGGGTGTTTCACATTTTCTATGCACATAACAGAGCCGAAGCCCGAATCCGACATTACTGCGGCATCCATCTGTATGGAACCATCAATCCTCGGCACAGAACCGGTTCCTGCATTGAATGTTGGATCATCCTCCATCATTACAACAGATTTTACTGCTAAATCCAGGGAAGAACCATTCACATCCAGATTATCCAGTATCTTTTGAAGCTTTTCATTGAGCGTTGAGGGGCTATTAGCACCACCGTGGATAACTATCTGATTTTTCATTATAATGCATTTCAATTCACATTATAAATTTAGTTACATGGAAACAACACTGATTTGTAGAATTTATAGGAAAATATGGATAATAATTACAAAGGTATAATACAAAAAGATGTGTGCTAATTATTTTATATCTCTTTCATGCAATAATTTTATAAACTCCCTCATCCATTGTGGGTGATCAGGCCATGCCCTTGAAGAGATTAGATTCCCATCAACTACCACGGCAGCATCTACGAACGTCCCGCCTGCTATTGTTACGTCTGGAGCAAGTGCAGGATATGCGGCCGTTTTTCTCCCATGCAAAACACCTGCTGCAGCTAATCCCAATGGTGCATGGCAAAGTTCAGCAACCGGTGCATTCTTTTCAAAGAAATATTGTACAATTCTGATAAAATCTTTATCATTCCTTATATATTCAGGTGCCCTCCCGTCAGGTATTATAAGTGCATCATATTGGGATGGGTCAACATCCTTAAACGCAATGTCTGCCTGAACCTTATAACCTAACTTTTCAGTATATGTATCAAAACCATCTTCAAAATCATGTACAACCAACTGGATTTTCTTCTTTTCCGGTGCAGCCAGATCCACATCGAATCCTTCTTCCTTCATTCTTTGCAATGGGTACATAACTTCCAGTGATTCACCTGCGTCCCCTGTTAGAATTAATATTTTTGCCATAAAAAATTATGTTTTCAGTGTATATTATTTTTTGTATTTCATGATTTTATGTTAGCCTGCGGATGTGTGCGGTTATCACTTCACTTAACTATACAAAAATTGGAACTGGCATGAAATGTTAGCACTCAGGATTTTAACCTGGCAAGTTTATTTAAGGATTTGTCTGTTTTCCCATTGACATATTTTTTTATCAGGTTAACCATGAAACTTTTCCTGTATCCATTTTTCTTAACAAATATGTAATTATTGTCTATATTCAATATATTTCCATTATTTTCATATTTAAATTCTATATCATTCCCCATAGCATTTTTCATGGCTACAACCGCCGATTTTCTTCCAGTGAATGCCGTTGCGGGAAATGATTTCCCATCTATGGCCATTGAATCGCCACAGGCAAATACGTCATCATATGATAGTGATCGCATTTTGCTGTTAACGAGAATCTTTGAATTTTTAGTTTTTATTGGCAAACCTGAAATTATTGAATTGCCATAAATTCCACCTGCATATATTGTTAAATCTGATGTTATTTCTTCGTTATCTGTGATTACAGATTTCCCTGTCACTTCCATAACCTTTGTACCTTTCGTTATATTTACATTCCTTGCCAGCAACATATTATTAACATACTCTGAAGCTTCAGGAGATGAATGGTTCAGCAACCTGTCATGCGGGTCTATTATTGTAACTTTTTTTCCATTTATCAGTGATGCAATCTCGACACCAAGGTATCCACCGCCTATGATTGCAACGTTTTTTGAAGTTTGCAATCTTTTACGTATATTAACGGCGTCATCTATAGTTTCAAGTTTGGCTATGTTGGTTGAACCTTTGATATTGTTAACGTTATAGCTGTGCCCGAGTGCAATTATTAACTTTGAATATTCGTGCTTTCCATTATCAGTAACAATTTCCCTGTTTTCAAAATTTATATCCTTAACATTTTCTTTCAGATCAATATTTCTCGGCTTGTATGCATAGGAATTCTCCATACCGCCTATTAGAGTGATTAATCTTGTTGATATTGTAATATGGTCATCCCTATCAATTAACATGGCATCGGGATTTGTAAGTTTAGCATAAATTCCGGACAATCCTCCACCGAGAACATATATTTGTTTAGCCATGCGGTTGAATCCTTTTATCATATTATAAACATACCATATATGCCATTAACAAAAACATATAACGCGGGATTATTATATTTAAGCGGGTCATTATAAAATATACAGCGCCGGATTAAAGGAAACTGAAAAATACTGTTAGAAGTACATAGGTTAGTCTTTCACGTTCTGGCCGATATCACTCTGAGAACTTGAAAAGTTTGTACATTTCAAAAATATGGTATATAATTAAAAATGCCAGGATATTTCCTGAAACTGAACTTCTGTATTCAGTCTCCGTTTCCGTGTTTTGTGTAATGGTCCATAACATCTCTGGTTTCTGGTTTAAAGGCATCCAGGTACTGACCCAGAACGTTGTTTACGAATTTGGAAACATCACTATGGCTATCCGCTATATTCTTATATATTTCATCTCTTACAAATATTTCAGGCATTATATGTGAATCAATACCATGGTATATATAATTTGTGAATATTGAATACGTCAATTGGCGAATATTATAATGTCGTTTATTTCATAATTTCTCATTTTTATACCTGTTAATGAAATTATTGATTTCTACATCTGTGAATTTAAGTTTAAACAACAGTAAATATCGTATTTTCTCAGCTGAACCAATTTGTTCTAAAATATCACGTCCTTTATCGTAGTCGTCTATTCCAAGAATACATCCCTTGCAGGCAATACATATATCCTGCAATTCGCCTTCTGCCCGTTCTATTAAGGCATCAATAAATTTTATTGCCTGTATTTTCCACCCTTTTTCAAGATAAGTTTCTATTACCTCAAGTGGAAATGAACCAAGAAACTCATCGCCGATTCCATTTTCCATGGCTAATATGGCGTATTCATTAGCACGGTCATACTGATTGAGCATAGAGTATAAACTCCATAAAGACATTGAAATCCACGGGTCAATGTATAACTCTTCAAAATTTTCCAGTATCCTGAGGGATTCGTCAGAATTTCCTGTTAACGCCAGTTCAAGTGCATATTCAACTTTATACAAAATTGAATCCTTATTCTGGCCATATAACAGTTTAATGATAATTAATGCATCCTTATGGTCTCCACTCCTGGAAAGTGCATAGAACTTGTTATACAAAAACCCGTCATTATCAGGATACCTCTCTATTAACTCATCTACATTCTTTAGCACTGTTGCATACTGTTCGGTTTCGTTCAGAAATGTAATATACTGCAAATTGGTAAATTCACTTTTGTTTAACTTAATTGAATTTTTATAGACTTTCCCTGCATCCTGTATTCTATTTTCGAGGATAAATATGTGTGCAAGATTATGGGCGAAATTCATATTTCCCGGATTGATTTTATAAAATTTCTCAGCAATTTTTACAGCATCTTCACGGTTTCCCGACTCATATAAGCAGTTAGTAAGTTGTACTATATACCCCTCATAATGGGTATTTACATATGCGTCCGAAAGTGCCTTGATGTAATCCTCAATGCCACCATCAACCCTCGCTATGGAAACAAGCATGTTATTGGCCTTGATGTTATCTTTTTCAATATTTATAGCCTTTTTGGCTGATTCATGTGCAGCATCAAAATTTTTCATTTCCATATGTAGCTCCGAGAGGACAGCATAGGATTCCGCATCCTGTGGATCAACTTTCAACGCACTGTAATATACATCAAATGCGTCATTTATTAGACCTATATTCTGCAATGCGATTAATTTATTTTCATAAGCTTGCATATAATTTCTGTCATGCTCAAGTGCTTCATCGGCTTTACCAACTGCGTCAAAGTTCTTCCCTAGATTTATTAAACATCTGCTTTCCAGGGAATAAACAGAAGCTTTGTCCGGGGCAAGTTTTTCCATAACATGCAATTCCTTCAATGCGCCTTCATAGTCCCTTCGCTCAATTAAAAGATTTACCTTAATATAATGATATTCGTAATTTAAAGGGTCAAGTGCTAAGGCCATATCTATTCTCTTTTTTGCATCTGAATAATCATAATTTTCCATTAAACCAATGGCTTTTTCCATATTTTTAGATGCAGAGGGTTGAATAGATTTGTTAGGCATACC
>JAJZWN010000041.1:0-5691 GCA_021846695.1 Thermoplasmata archaeon | reverse complement strand
TGAACATTTATTTCTTCCGGTTCAATGTATCCGGAAAAAGTGATGGAAGCATTAGAAATAGAAACATTCCCTCATTTCCTGAATCATCCACCGATTTTTTAAGCTCGTTTTTTACAGCAATTGAAAGTTTTTCAAAAACTGAATTTGAACATGTTCCATAGGAAAAAACTGTATATTTTTCATGTTTTCTCATATTTTGAATTTCTTTCTGCGTCATAGCCTCAATAGACTTTCCTATAATTTCCAGGTTCAAGGATTGTGCCATAAAAAATGAACTTAAAATTTCCCTGTACTCGCTATCCGGAAGCCCTGTTATTTCATCATCTATATTTTCATCATGAAAAGCAAAATAATCGTCATTCAAACTGTAATACTTTTCAACGTAATTCTTTTTTGGCCTGATCTCCGGTTCATTTACTATTCCACTGGAGACAAGATTAGAAACTACCTGATACAGGTTGGAACGGGTTGTCTTTATGTATTTTGACATCCCTGTAACCGTCATTTTATTGTTGTTAACCAGCAATGTAATGATTTTCATTTTAGTGGGGTTCCGGAAAGCTTCCAGTATCTCCCGGTATTTTTCATCCATCTGGATAAATCTATATATAAGATATAAATATACGTATAAGCACAAATTATATGTTAACATCAGACTTATACAGGCATAACAGGAATGCCTATGCCAGATACCTTATTTCAAGGAATATAGCGAGATTCTCCAACACAGCATATTATATATATTTCATGTGGGAAATAATTGCAAACTACCATTCTGTATTGCTTGTAAGCCTTATTCCCGGGTTTTCATTTCTCGGTTATCTTATTATAGCTATTCCGGAGGGAAGCATAATTGACAGGTACGACAGGCACCTGATTTATATTGGCATAAATATATTGATGGTTTTAACTTACTCTATCCTCTTCTTCGGGCGTAGCCTGTTTATTATATATGCAGTAGATTTTCTGTCCTCAACATTTATGTGGGTTGTCTCCGATGATTTCAGGGCATTGACCAAGGAGATCATGCCAGCTGACCATATGGCAAAAGCCCAGTCTGCAGACCAGTTAAGTTCAGGAATATTCACCCTTGCAGGGATAATTCTCGGTGGTGCCTTCATTTTTATGAGATATTCAACGGTGTATGTTGCCCTGATAGGCATCTCTATTTTCGCCCTTGCAATTATTTTTGTTCCCCGAACTATAAAAGTTTCCCACAGGAGCATCGTTAAGAATGGATTCAGGAGTACTGTAAAGATAATGAAAAATATACTTCCATTTCTTTTGCTTACCTTGCTATTAAATGGCATGTTTGTTGCTATAGACGTGTTTGCCTCCGGGCTCATAAACATAATAATGCATGCATCATCCATCTATTACACATTTTTTATAGCTGGCTTCCCTGCGGGTATGCTTGCAGGCGGGCTTATTTCCATGCATGGTTTTTACCGTCCATATCAGAGAAATAAACGAATGATGGCATTTTACATATTTATGACGGGTGTCATATTTATCCTGATATCTTTTAACAGGCTCCCGGTGATGGATGGAATACTGACATTTCTTTCCGGGGTTATACTGGCATTTATCAATGTTTATATTGAGACTATGATAATAAATTCCATACCGAGCAGCATTACCGGGAAATTTAACGCACTTACCGCAATGTTTTCTGTAAGTTCGTCTCCTGTAATGGCATTCGTATTTGGAGAGCTTTCAAGATTTCTTTATTTTCCCTACATAATCACCGTAGTTGGTGTAATAATGCTACTTTCATCTTTTACCGTAATAAAAATAATGGAAGGTTTCAACTCTGCCATGGAGAAAATAGAAAAGGAAAATCCGGAACTGTTTTAGTTCAACCGTGACATATAAAATATCATATCTATTAACAAGTATAAAAGCCCTATTAGTATTTTACCTGGATATCCCTGTCTTCATTATTGCCCGTTGGAAATTAACAAGGTGCTTAAGTTCCCTATCGGGCATTACAGTCATATACTCTCCGGAGAATGTGACTTCTGTATCCCATTTGGCATGAAATCCAGTTACAATAAAAGTTATTTCCCTAATATTGGTATCTTCCGGAACGTCTGAATATACACCTACCATTCCATCCTTATCAAGCAATGTATAGCTGCTAAATGTGGCCGTGTATACAGTATCTCCGGCCTTATAATTCACAGTTTTTGATTTTCTGGCATTTGTTATCAAAATATTTATAATATCAGGGGAAAGAATTTTAATGCTGCCCCTGGGAAAATCTTCGCCTATTTTATCATAATTTTTCTTTGCTTCGTTCTCAAAAGAATCCATTTCATTAGACATACATTCAAAATTTGAAAGTGCATATAAACCTATGTATTATCTCATTGAAATGGATTATTCTTATCTAATAATTTCCAAATGTCTGACAACATAAGTATCATTTCTTCATATTATAAACAAAAACCTTTCTCTTACTGAATCACTCGTAGAATTCAATTGCCTTTGCAGCCTATAATTGTAAATTAACATTAGGAAATATTAAATCCTAAGTATCAATCAATATAAGGAATGGATGGAGTTCCATTGATTGCAATCGTGCTAATGACTCCTGTTTGCTATAAAAGGAGATGAGTTAATGGAGTTTAAAAGCATAACATTCAGTAGTTCCATAAATCTGCAGGAGCTGGACAGGAATAATACAATATTTGACGATTTTTCTTTGAGAAATATTTTTTCAGGATTCATGGGAAATACCCGGAATGATGAACTGGAAAGGCTCCTCTACATGCCATTGAGGAACATTGATGACATTTTCTACAGGCAGGAAATCTTTAAAGACCTGGAAAATCCAGAGATATACAGGATTATTACACAATTTGCTGGCACAGGGTCACAAATTTTCTATAATATCAAAAGGTTAAACGATCTCTATGACCTGCAGCGTGAACGGTGGTTACTGGACTCCGTTTATATGTATTCCCGATCAATTGAAAATATGTTAGACAATATGCGAAAAGCAGGAGCAAAATCAAGAGGATTCACCGGGTTCATAAACTATCTGGATGCTTATGTTGCCTCGGATGAATTTAAATCACTTAAAAATGACGCAGAACAACTTGAGGAGGAACTATCATCAATAAGATATCTCATAAATATCAAAGGCGTGAAAATAACTGTAAGGGAGGACCGGGATTCAGAAGATTATGCATCTGAGGTTAAAGAGGCATTTTCAAGGTTCCTGGATGAGGATGAAACAATCCCGGGATATGATTCTACTCCGGGTTTTGGCCATGTAGAAGCTGCTGTAGTGGAACTGGTGGCAAAATTCTATCCAGAGCAATTCAATAGATTAAAGGACTTTTATAAAAGAAGGTTAAATTTCATGGATCCTGTAATTTCCAGATTTCTTCATGAAATCTTTTTTTATTTGAAGTATTTACAGTATATAACTCCACTTGAGGAATCCGGATTGCAGTTCTGCATACCGGAGATTAAAGGTGAAACGGATAGAATATATTGCCTGGAATTTTTTGATCTTGCACTTGCTGCCAAACTTAATGAACGCAAGCAAATTCCTGTTACTAACAATATTATTGTAAATAGAAATTCATCCGTGATTATAGTTACCGGGCCAAATAATGGTGGTAAAACAACATTTGCCAGGTCATTCGGGCAGTTACATTATCTTGCCCTGCTGGGATGTCCGGTTCCCGGGAAAGAGGCAACTATACTTCATGTTGATAATATATTTTCACATTTTGAAATATCTGAAAATCCAGAAAATAATATGGGCAGGCTTGAAGAGGAACTGGAAAGATTACATGGCATACTTGAAAAGGCAACGGAAAGGAGCCTCATTATTATTAATGAAATGTTGAGTTCAACCACGCTTAAGGATGGAATTGAAATAGGCAGGAATATAATAGATAAAATAAAGAAAATGAAATCTATTTGCATGTATGTCACCTTTATTCATGAATTGTCTGATTTGCCCGGAGTGGTTAGCTACGTAAGCCAGGTTGACAGAAAATACCCGGAGAAAAGGACATATAAGGTTCTTCCAATGAAATCTAACGGTATGGCATATGCGATGGCGCTTGCGAGGAAGTATAACCTTACATATGAAATATTGAAGGGGAGGATATCATGATAAAAACATATTTGCTTGACAGTGATGGAGTTGACAGATATAAAGAGGATTTGCCATGGAATAGCGATTCACTAATAGGCGACCTCGGGTTAAATCCAATATTAAATGCAATGTCTTCCGGCGATCAATTTCTCCTGAAAAATTCAACCACGTTCATTCTCAATAGCCTGAATTCCATAGAAAATATAAAGTACAGGCAACAGGTAATGCAGGATTTTATAGAACACCGTGATTACGCAGATAAAATATATAACATCACCGTTTCATTCATAACAGAGGCACAGAAGCAATTTTTCTGGTTCAGCGATAACGCTTCACTGTCCATGCAGATATCTATAGGAATAATAAAACTGTTTTCAGAAAAGATTGCTGAGATCAGGGAAATAATAGGCAATATGATTGGGGAAGCAAAATCTACGGGATTAAAGAAATTTTACAGTACTGTATCTGATACATTTGGCCCGGAGTATATGGCAACAATACTGGAGAATCTTGAAAGGCTGCAGTTTAAAGACGGCATAACAATGAGCGTATCTCTGGGAATGGGCAACGAAGGGAAAGATTACATACTCCATAAACCGGATACGGGAAAAAAGAATATCAAACAGATCGTTGGTGATAAAATCGGGCAGCATTATACATATACACTTCCAGAGCGGGATATTAGCGGTGGAGAAGAAATAACAGATATAAGGAACAGGGGTGTGAAAAAAACGGCAATGGTTTTGAAAAGGTCTGCCCAGAATTGCATGGAATTTTTTAAAGAGTTAAGGTGTGAAATTGGGTTCTATATATCATCAATTAACCTTCTGGAGCATTTAAAATCCAGATCCGGCCAATACTGTTTTCCTGAACCTCAGGAAACAGAAAGCACTGCACTTGAATTTTCAGGATTGTACGATCTGGGGCTCATGCTTACTACGAATTCTAAAATTGTTCCTAACAACCTGGATGGAGATGGAAAGAATTTATTTGTAATAACAGGAACCAATCGTGGAGGAAAATCAACCTTTTTGAGGAGTATAGGGCAGGCACAGTTGATGATGCAGGCAGGAATGTTTGTTGCAGCTGAAAGCTATTCTGGAAACATGGTTTCCGGTATATTTACACACTTCAAGCATGAGGAGGACAAAACAATGGAAAGGGGAAAATTTGATGATGAATTGTCAACAATGAATATTATTGCCGATCACATTAGAAGAAATAGTTTGATACTGTTTAATGAGTCATTTTCATCGACCAACACACGTGAAGGTGCTGAAGTTGCAATGGGAATCACAAAGGCTTTGCTGGAAAGTGGAATAAAAATATTCTTTGTGTCACATCTCTTTGAATTTGCTTCGGCAATGATGGAGCAGAATAACGAGAGTTCAGTATTCTTAATAGCGGAACGGGCGGATAACGGTGAACATACCTATAGAATAGTTGAGGGGAGCCCGTCAATAACTGGTTATGGAATGGATTTATACAGGAAAATATTTAGATAATGTTTTGCTAAACTTATTATGATTTATAAAAGGATTTAATGCAATCACAGATATATTGTTTCATCA
>JAJZWN010000040.1 GCA_021846695.1 Thermoplasmata archaeon | reverse complement strand
ATTTTATATTGTATTTTTAAATACTTCATTTACATTAAGCTTTTATGTGGGACTACATAAACAAGGTATTCGATAATTACCCGGCGGAAAAGAAAGTGGTGCAAAAAATGCTTAAAATAGGCATATCGGTAAAAATTCTATATGATGAGCCGAAGTTATTCTGTGAATCAATTGAGATTAAGCCAAATTCAATAGCCCGGGCTTTCCATGTTGATCGAAGGGTAATTGTCAATATGATCCAGAAAATTATAAATGACCCTGAGCTTTTTGATTTTTTCAGCAATCTTGAGCCCATGTCAAATTTTGAAAATTCTGGCTCAAAGATGGGATTCGGGGTGATTGAAATTATCCCTACGGATGCATCTATGCCCGGTATTATAGCAGGCGTAATGAATGTACTTGCCGAGAGTGGCATATCAGTAAGGCAGTTCATAGCCGATGACCCTGACCTCGTGGACAATCCGCGTGCAATTATTGTCACAACAAATACCATAACAGGAGATGTGCTTAACGGCATTAAAAAAGCCAGAGGAGTAAAGGCCGTAATGTTGCTTTAATAAAGAAAATTATTCTTGAAATTATTGAATAAAATCTTCAAGTCTATCTCCGTACAGTATTTCTATTATTTCTCTTATTTTTTGTTCAACGGCATTGTATGATTCGCCATATACATTTACATGCCCCATTTTTCTCTTTCCTCTCACTTCACTTTTATGGTACCAGTAAATATTTGTATTTCCGAGGTTTAATACCGGCCCTATCTTTTCTCTAATATCAGTTCCTATAATGTTTACAATTCCGGAGGGCACAAACAGATCAGGCCGGACTATATTCATTCCAGCAACAGCCAGTATATGTTCTTCAAACTGGGAAATAGAACTGCCGGTTAAAGTATGGTGGCCTGTGTTATGAACCCGTGGTGCGTACTCATTGATTATAACTTTTCCATCCACCACGTAATATTCTATTCCCATGACACCTATATATTCCAGGGAATCCATAAGTTTTTTCGCAATATCGATCATCTCAATGGTGTTGCCTATGGGGGAGATATTGTAAATTAGTATTCCATTCTGGTTGTAATTAAAGGAGGGTTCAAAATGGTAAAATTTGCCATTTGCATCCCGGACCGCTATAATAGAAGCTTCATATTTATAATCAATAAATTTTTCCACCACGTACGGAATATCCGGATGTTCTTCAAATCTGGAACTGTTATCAATAAAATATTGATTTTTCCCATCATAGCCACCCTTGCAACTTTTTATTACTGCTTTGCCAAAATTTTTTGCCTTATTGAATGCATCCCTGTAAGTTTCGGCATATTCGTAATCTGCGATGGGAAATCCATGATCTTTCAGGTATTTCTTTTCAAGTGACCTGTCCTGTTTAAGCTCAACCGCCTTAATAGAAGGCCTTAATTTTCCTTTGCTATCTGCATATTCCAGTATATTTTTATCTATGTGTTCGAATTCATAGGTTACATAATCACAGGAATCAACAAATTCTTTATACTGTGAAACATCAAAGAATTTATCGGCAATAAAAGCGGATGGGCCTTTATTATCATCTATCACATAAAATTCTATGGGGTATCTTCTCATAGTGTTTATCATCATATATCCGAGTTGCCCGGAACCAATAATTCCAACTTTCATAGTTTATCACCTAAAACGGTATCCCGCTGGTTGTCTATAAATGCCTGCAGCATTTCCTTTATTTTAGGATATTTTATTGAAAGAATCCTTACTGCAAGGAGGGCAGCGTTCCTTGCTCCATTGATGGATACTGTAGCTACAGGAACTCCTGGGGGCATCTGCACTATTGAGAGAAGAGAATCAATGCCGTTCAATGCCTTTGATTGCACCGGAACCCCGATAACTGGCAACGTTGTCATTGAAGCCACCATGCCTGGCAAATGTGCAGCTCCGCCTGCTCCAGCTATAATAACTTCTATATGATTATTTATGGCATTACTGGCATATTCCAGCATAAATTCCGGCGTCCTGTGTGCGGATACAATCCTGTATTCCACTTCAATGCCAAAATTTTTTAACTCATTAACTGCGTCCTGCATTACGGGAAAATCTGACCTGCTTCCCATTATAACTGCAACTTTCATGATTCATCATTAATATGACACTAATAAAAATTTAGATGGTTTAAATTTTTACAGGAATTCTGTTTCGTTTTCGAGAATATAGTTTTCAATAACCCTTCTACCGCTTTTCATGGCCTCAAGTATATCGTACTGGCTGCTGTCATATAACTTGAAATCATAGTGATCCATATCTTTGAATTCTATTCCTGCTTTCTCTGCTAGCCTCCGGTACCCGGTTACCCTTGACCTCTCAAGGCTATTAAGGGAATTATTGCTCATAATAACCTTATTTTTTTCAGCTATTCTCAGGGCATCATCGAAATATCTGTATATATTCGTATCAATTGATACATCCCCCATATCCAGAATATCAGGATATACCTTATCAGGAAGGCAAAATATTCCTGTATTTGAGGATTCGTGCCTTATTTCTATTCCATACTTTTCAAGCATTGACCTGTAATACTCTATCAGTGGCGTAAAATCACGTTTTTTGTATTTATCAATTATTTCGTTGAATTGCCCTCCAAAGCTTGATTCTTCATATATAATAGGTTTGAAGCCTTTGTTTGCAGAGTATAAGGCTGCTTCCAGCCCTTTTATTCCAGAACCAACTATAGCAATTTCACCATGGTATTTCCTGCCAGGTTGTATTGTCTCTTCAATTCCTGTGTACGGATTAATGGTACATCTAACTTCTGCGTTGGCCAGATTTCTGCATGCCTGGTTGCATCTTATGCATACCCTGTATGGCATTTTCATTTTAATTTTTACAGGCGTATATGGATCTGCAAGGGCCTGCCTGCCCAGTACAACAAAATCAGAAACGGTTAAAGCTTTTTCTATATCTTCCATGGATCTTATGGAACCTACAAGCATTGTATTTTTATCAAGTTTTTTCTTAAGCTTTGCACCTATATGCACGTTGTCATAGTAGAAAGAGGCAGAAGACCCCGGTGGTGCAAACCTCCCGGAAGAAAAATGCACATAGTCCATATTTTCCAGCCTGGATGCCACATCTATTCCGTAATCAGCATCATACCCATCCTCGTCATCCTCATAGAGGCTTAGCCTGATTCCTAAAGGCATATTGAGTTTTGATTTTATAGCACTGGAAATCTCATTTATTATCCTTATCCGGTTTTCTACAGAACCGCCATATTCATCAGTCCTTTTATTCAGTGCCGGTGAAATAAATTCCTGAAGAAGGTACCCGTGCGCACCATGGAGTTCTATTCCATCAAATCCAGCCCGGTATGCAAGTTCAGCAGCGTTTACAAACTTCTCCTCCACTTTTTTTATATCATCTTTTGTCATTTCTTCAGGTATACTTCCGATATAATCAACGCTGGAAGGAGCGAATATTTTACCGGTGTTATAATGTGGATTCGCCTTTCCCCCGGAATGTACAAGCTGGACAAATATTTTTGAACCTGCTGAATGTATTCTTTCCGTTAATCTTGACAGTTTTGGCAATTGTGACCTGGAAAATATTCCCATTTCGTTTGGCGAGCCTTTTCCATTGGAGTCATCTACATAAGCGTATTCAGTGATTATGAGCCCGAAGCCACCACGGGCCCTTTCCTCCAGGTATCTAATATGATTTTCATCTGTAGTTCCATCTGGATTGCAAAGGTTAGAAATCATGGGTGCCATGACAAATCTGTTTTTAATTTCTGCTCCACCTATATTTGCTTTTTCAAAAGGATTCATCTTTTCAGAAGTAAATAATTAAAATAAAGTTTTTGTGTATTTCAATGAAATAAAAAATTTATAAAAATTAAGAAACAACATCTACTGTTGCGCTTATATTAAATGTTTTGGTTGATAGATGTATGTTATTGGCCAGGGCAAGGTCTGTTACTATGCTCGTAGTTGAATGTGCAGATACTGTCACTGGATGTACAAGAACTATAGTGGCAAAATTATGTGCCAGATGCAAGCTAACTGTTGAGTTTAAGCTATATATACCCTGTAATGATGAATTTATGTATACAGTTACACTTTTGATGTATATCTTCATCATATTATACGAGCCAGCATGTACAGACAGGTTAGACAGAAACGCTGCGTTGCTTGCATTTAAATTCAGTATATTTACAGTCTTATCATGTAGTGAGTAATTCGTCCATCCTGTTGAGTTTGAGGATGCATTAACAGAGTGCAATGCAATTGAACTGAATGTAACATTTACATCCATAACTCCTGTAAGACCTGTAGAGGTATCAGCTGCACTTACTTTCATCGTTCCGGTGGTTTCATAATGATAAGCGTAGTAGCTACCGCCTGCTATCACTGCAATTATTATAATTGCCACTATTACTGACATCAATTTTTTTGATTTCATAAGCTTAAAGTGAAATTTTAGTATATAAGTGTTTATATTTACTTATAGCGATAAAAAGTTCTGAATTTTAACTTTAACGTATGGAACCTTATTGAAATTATTTATATAGTTTGAATAAATATTTGCACTATGAAATATAATGTTGCCACAAGCCACCCGTTGAGCACAATGGCGGGAATGGAAGCACTGGAAAGGGGAGGCAATGCCTACGACGCCATGCTTGCTTCATCATCTGCCCTCGTTGTCGTCCAGCCCCATTTTAACGGGCTTGGAGGGGATTTATTTGCCACAATAAAGGATAATGGATATTACTGCATCAATGCAAGCGGGTATGCAGCATCCGCAGCGAGCATCGATTTTTATTCCAGAAATGGCTATCAGGAGATACCAAAAAGAGGCAGTCTCTCGTCATTTTCAATTCCCGGACTTGTAGCTTCATGGAAAATTGCTGCGGAAAAATCCGTGATGGGCATAGGTGAAAATTTTAAGAGGGCAATACAGTTCGCAAAGGATGGCTTCGAACCAAGCAGAAAACTTGTAAGAGCAATTAACCGGTTCGATGGAGGGGATGAAGATTTTAATAATATTTATAAGGGCACTGACTCATGGCTTGTACAGAAAAGCCTTGGCAATACTCTTGAAACATTGGTAACGGAAGGGTTAGATTCATTTTATAACGGTAACATTGCTGATAAAATAGAGGCCGATATGAAGGAAAAGGGCGGACTTATCACAAAAAAAGACCTTTTAGATTACAAAGCCTCTATCACAGAACCGGTAAGGGTGAATTACAGGGGGTATAATGTTTATACAAATCCACCTGTTAGCCAGGGATTGACAGCATCTGTATGGCTAAGAGACCTGAATGCCTATGATCTTGCGGGCATGGAGCACCAGGAATATTACGATACTTTGATAAAAACCATGCATGACGCGTACAATATTCGCAGGAAGTACGTATACGATGGCGTGAAATTACCGGAAAACATAGATGACATGAAACCGGATAATGATCAACCGGGAAATCAGAAATCCAATCTTTCCGATACAACTGCATATTCAATTTTCGATGGTGAAATAGAGATTAGTGCTATACAGAGCAATTATATGGGCTTCGGGTCAGGGCATAGCATTAAGGGAACAGGCATAAATATGAACAACAGGGGCAGTTATTTTTCCCTTGACAGTGAAAATAAAAATAGCCTGAAACCTGGCAAAAAAACATTCCACACACTTATGAGCATCCTTGCCTCTGGAAAAAAGGATATAATTTTAGGAACCATGGGAGGTGATGTCCAGCCACAGGTCAATGTCCAGATACTTTCAAGGATTATTGACCTCGGAGGCAATATGCCGGATGCTATAGCTTACCCTAGATTTGCATACCCCGCATCTATTTACGGTGATTCAAAGGTTTATTATGAAAGTACATTGAGGCTTAACCACTATGAACCGGTTGATGACCTTAACGATATGATGGGCCATGCCCAGGGAATATTAATTGATTCTGATTCAGAAGCTGGTGTTGATCCCAGGGGCGATGGGCTACTACATTATATGAAGGAAAAATACTTTAAATAATTTTGTAAATCAGGGTTACCCACCGCTTACAGGGGGGAAAAATGCAACCCTGTCATTTTCATTGAGCGGGAGCCCGGAATAATATTCATTATTTACTGATATGAGCAAATTATTAATGGCTCTCAACTGTGGATATTTGCTGAAAATCTTTTCCCTTAACAGATCCATGTTGCCTGTCTCAAGGTCAAAAACTTCCTGCGGCAACCCGGTTATATCTCTCACATGGGCAAAATAAAGAACTACTATCTTCATCTATTACCTCCAGTATGGCACCCTTGCCTCTACAGCTTTCCTGTACATGCTATCAATTTCACTTTCATCACCGAGCATATCTTTTATGTCGAAATAATCATTTTCCCTTAATAAGCAGGTCTTGAACTGGCCATCAGCCGTGAGCCTCAATCTGGTGCAATGTTTGCAGAAATCTTTATTTCGCATGGGTTTTACAAATTCTATCTTTACTTCTCCATAATCGGTTTTAACTGTGTATCTCTCCCTGTTATGCAATGGATTGTGCTCCACATCCATAGCCTGTTTCTGTATTCTCCTTTCTATGGGTTCAAGTGGAACGTGATATTTAAGATACTCCTCACTATGCTCCTTTTCCCTGTTAGCCTCGAATTCTATTAACTGCAGGGTAGAATCATTTTCAGCACAGAATTTTATCATTCCATCAACCTGATCCTCATTGATATTTTTCATAAGCACAAAATTAATTTTTATAGGCCCAAGACCCGCATCCCTGGCAGCCTGTATTCCCTGTTTTACTATGGGAAGAAAGTTTTTCTTTGTGTCTGTTATAAAATGGAAATTGTACTCATCTATTGCATGCATAGATATATTTACCCTATCCAGCCCGGCCTCTTTAAGTCCCTTTGCCAGTTTAGGAAGTTCCACTCCATTGGTTGTTAATGAAATATTTCCGGTAATATGCTTTCTGGTCCTCCTGACAATTTCCAGTATGTCTTCCCTTAAAAGCGGTTCGCCTCCTGTAAATTTAATTTTATTTACACCGTGGCTTGCTGCTACAGCTACAACATTTTCAATCTGTTCTGGAGTCATATATTGCATGCTCCTTTCTGTTCCTTCCATGTGGCAGAATATACAGTGAAAATTGCATATGGCATTTAACTGGATTCTCATACTATTTACTGGCCTGCCAAAGTTATCATAAAGCAGCCCTGAATGCACACTGTTTAACATATAATTTCATATTGCCTGAAAAGTATATAAGCATTTCTTAATGCTTTGATCCAAAAAATGTATAAATATCCGGGTTATTAGTTTTCCCTCCATCGGACAAGTATTCTGGCAAGTATAGTATAGATCACCGTTTCAATTATCATTATGTAAAACATGGAATCCATAGGAACTGAAAGCCCGAATGCACCCTGGGCAATGACCGCTGCTGGCGTTGTAGGCGAAAGTGCTATAATGTATAAAAATGACTTTGGAACATAACTGTATGGATAGAATGTTGGTGGCAATATGCTTGTGATGATGGTCAATATACCGGTTATGCCCCATATATTCCTTAAATGTTTAATAGAACCTGATATTATAAAGGATATAGATGTTGTAGATATTATCAATAAAACCATAACCAGCAGCATCATTGAAGAATCGTACAGGTTGAAAAGATGGTAAGAGAGCCCGAGATAAATATACAGTATTATTCCAGGTACAGAAAAAACCAGATAGCTCAGTGTGAAGGCAGCCATATAATCAAATGGAGAAACTTTGCTCGGAACATACAGATCCTGGATTCTCAATTGAAGCCTGAAAAAGGCTGAATCTCCAGCACCGGAAAGGCCTACAGAACCAACAAATGCAATCAACCCTCCGACAATAGCAAATTTAACCAGGGCCCCATGGCTCAATACAAATACAAGAAAGAGCAAGGTTAAAGGTGTTGCCAGTGAAGCAATCAAATAGGAAGGGCCCCTGAAAATAGTTTTGATTCCATAATACCATGCCATTGACAGTATAAATCTAAGATTCAAGGTCAACCCCCCTTATTATAAATAAATCCTCTATTGATATCTGCTTAATCGAATAATAAAGATTTTCGTATCTGTCTAAATCCGATTTATCCACATATTTTACATATATATTTCCAATTCTATAGGACCCCTGCATCTGCTCCTTACATTCTATCCTGACTTTACCCCTTAAATCATAGAGGAGTTCATCTGCAGTTCCTGACCCGATGAATTTTCCCGAGTCCATCATGTATATTTTCCTGGATAACTCTGTAGCCTCTTCCATATAATGTGTCGTAAGAACAACATTTCCTGTAAGCTCCTTTATTGCACCCCATGTTTCCATTCTGGATAAGGGGTCAAGCCCGGTTGTGGGTTCATCTAAAAATACAGTTTCAGCATTGCATCCTAGTGCCATAGCAACAAACATTTTTCTCTTCATGCCTCCGGAGAGTATATCAGTTGGGACATCCATCTTATCTCCCAATCCAACAACCTTCAAGGCCATTCTGGATTCCTGCCTGGCTGAATGGAAAGAAAATCCCTTCCCTGTAAGATATAAAAAAACCTGCTCATATGCTGTAAGTATTCCTATAGGAGACGCTTCCTGTGGAATGCTTACTATTTTATTTCTGATTTCTTTAATATCTTTATTAATACTGAGCCCGTCGATGAATGCATCACCGGATGATGATTTCAGCTGTGTGGATAATATTCTCAAAAGAGTTGTTTTCCCTGCTCCATTTTTGCCAATGATTGATACTATTCCACTATCCAGATCCTGGGTTATATGATCGAGGGCTCTCTGGTGTTTGCCATATTCTTTTTCAAGCTCCCGGATTTGAATCATCCTGGGCTATTAACATGAATAATATAATATATTGCATTTCGTAGGGTGACCTGTTATACAGCAATCATGGGCAGAAATTCAACTATCAGGCTCTATTATTAAAATTTATAACATGCTATCTTCATTTTCAATTATCTTTTTTGTTATCCCAGCGAAAAATTTCCTTGTAGGCTCATAATTTTTTACAGTGTGCCCATACACAGAGAGAGGAGTTACGGAAATATTATTTTCCTCCATCAATACGTAGTAATCTGTATTCCTGTCCTGCGTTTTTTCTACGGTATTTCCCAGCCAGTAGTAATCCTTTCCATTGGGGTCCACATTATGCTCAAGATAATCATGGAAAACATTTTCGGCCATGGGGACAACCTTGATTTCTGTCTCATCTGTAATCTGTGCAGGAAAATTAATATTAAGTATATCTGCGTTTTCAGGAAATCCAGATTTTTTAAATTCTTCTATAATATATCTTGAATACATTCCAGCCTTTGAAAAATCAGGCCCTTCATTACCATTTATCTGGTCAGTAACCATTGAAAATGCGATGGACTTTATTCCCTTTAATGCAGCCGCAATTGCAGCAGATATAGTTCCGCTGGCATATATTGATCTGAGTGATATGTTAGAGCCTATATTAATCCCGCTTGCTACCAGATCTATCTTTTTGCCCTTTAATATAATATTCTGTGCTACCGTGATTGTGTCAGCAGGATAGCCTGATACACAGTATCCATTAATTCCATATGTTTCCAGTGATTGTATTCTCATAGGCCTTGTAAATGTTATACTCATTCCAGAAGCGCTTCTCATGCTATCCGGTGCAACCATTACGGCATCATCCACCATGGATGCGTTTTTATAAAGCTGCTTTATGCCAGCAGCATTAAAACCATCATCATTTGTAACCAAAATCATAATGCCATAATATACCCATATAATATTTAATAATTATTGTGCATATATTGCTGGAAAAGTGGAAAATTTATCCAGGAACCACAAATAAAGCATTGATCATGGGGGCTCCGGGAATAGCAAGTTTAATTTATGTGGCATAGCCATTTGAAGCATTTTCAACATAGTCGATCGGGCAGGATTGGTCGTGAATTTAATATTGCAACCGGCAATGAGGCTTCATTTTCATATATAAATGCGGGCACGTATCTAACATGTTAGAGGAACACTTAAATATAACATAGGGATAATATATTATGGAACCATTTTTATTTAAGTCATATGATAAAATATTAGGGATTGCCTGTGATATTGAAAGCCTTATAACTGAATTACAGTGTGTTAGCAATTATGATTATGATGCAGCCAGTTACCACATTATAAATGGGCATATTTCTATGTGGTTAAATTATATAGGTTTTCCTGAACTTGCTGAAAATTTAAAGACAGCCAGATCACCTGATGAAGCTATAAGGATTCTAAAATCTTCTCAAAGATGGAAAACTAGAAGTCCAGAACATGCAGGAAAACACCAGAGAAACATGAAGCAAAAAATGGCTTAATTATAATTTATTATATTTAATTCATGGTTAATTGTCATGCCGGTCTAGTATACATTGAAGTGCATTATTGTAATCCTCAGCATTTTCTCTTTTCATTGCTTTTTAAAGCATTTACACACAATTGTTATCGCCAGCTGCAGATATTGTGTCATTGAATAGTGGTTTTATGGAGTTGTTTACCCTCATCAATGCGCTTTTAACAGTGAACGGGTCATCCGGGCATCCATAATCGGTGCTGGATTCTTCATTATATAATGTGCATTGTTTTTTCTCATATTTTATGCTAAAATCTTTCGTCCCTGAATATTTTGCAAGTACAATTTTAATTCCCCCCGGTTCTACTCCCGTCCAGCCGCCTTCCAGTACAGAATACTTGCTGCCACCTGATAATGTGTAAAGAAAAGCCACAAGCAACCTGGAATCTGAATTTTCTATAACCGCCAGGGGAGCATTATTGGTTCTGGCCGAAACGTTAGCCAGTGGTTCCGGTTCAGTCACGAAATCAACATTGAAATTTTTATAATAAAGCGGATAGAAAGCGTCACCGAATGCATATATCTCAGAAACCTTATTGTTCTCTGTAATTCCCCTTAAAAGTATAAATGATCTTGTGGTACTGCCTGTGTTTTCAAAATTCCACTGTATTATTCCCTTTGCTTTTTCATACCATGTATAATTGACCTTTACCGGATTCTCTATCGCCTGTTCAGAAATAAGTCCCGCTATTCTCATAAATAATATAACAGAATTATACTATAAAAATGTTAACTGTTAAATACGTTTTGCGTAATAATTAACATGAAAGTATATCCTTTGACTTTCCTATTTTGCCAGATAAACTTATATTTAATCCTCCAATTATTGCCGGCTTAATGACCCATTAATAAATAGATGAAATTATTAATAATGTAGTTATTGCCAGTTTAATGGCTTATAAGGGATTGGATTCAACATGGTTTCCCGTTGTTCTGGGAACATTATCTGTTTCACTTGCGTTTTTTATC
>JAJZWN010000039.1 GCA_021846695.1 Thermoplasmata archaeon | reverse complement strand
GGCTGGTTGTTTCAATAGCAATGGACATCAATGAGGAATGGCTGTTAAGGAAATACATAAATATGGAGGTTGATTAAGGATAATGGTAAAGGGCCATTTGAATTTACAGTAAATGTATTACATTATCATTAATTGAAGATTTTTTCTGTTCTTAAAAGATTATCATAGCGCGTATGTTCGATTTTATACCAAAAAATATATGCGAATTGATAATTGCACTTTATGAAATCTCTGGTAATAGGCGGTTCAGGATTCATTGGAAGGGACATTATAGAACTATTAAATAAAAAATGTCATTATACTTTATCATATGGTATAGCGAAAATAGATAATAATGCAAATGACAATATTACTGGGAATATATCAGATTATAACAAATTAAATAGCTCTATGAAAGATTTTGAATATGTTTTTAATCTTGGAGCGGTTACATCTCCGCCTGAATTTGAAGATCTAAATTCGAATGTATATGAAATTAATGTAATTGGAACGAACATATAGCATACTTAAGGCAGCGTACAAGAATAACGTTAAGAACGTTATACTAGCGTCATCCTCCGCAGTATGTGGAAACATTAATGCGCCTGTTAAAGAAGACATTGTCACTGATGCGTATCTAAATCTGTATGCGGTAACGAAGTATACAAATCAAATAACTGTGAGGTCTTTTCACTTCTAAGGCACCTTGATTCAGTTTACCTGCGGTATTTCAATACCTATGGAATAGGTGAGAACAGCAATGGAGCTTACTCGAGCATATTTCATAAATTTATAGAGAATTTGAAAAATAAAAAAATCCCAGTAATTTTTGGAGATGGTACAGAGAGAAGGGATTTTATTTTTATAAAGGATAATGCAAGGGCATCTGTGCTTGCAATGGAAATAGGCAGGACAGGGGGGCATATAATATAGGAACAGAGATATCAACGGATTTCAATACCATCTACAAAATAATTACGGAGGAAATGGATTCTAACATTAAATCTAAATATGAAAAAAATCCCTTTTCAAGCTATCAGATGTTTATCCAGGCAAATATAGAAAAGGCAAAGAATGAATTGGGATTTTACCCAGAATATGATATTAAATCAGGAGTAAGGGCTATGTTATCTACCTAACATTCTTTTTTACTCTTGCTTCTATGAATTAAAGCCTTATATGTTTCCGGTAAATATTTAACATTCGATAAATTATTTTATCTGGCAACATGTTATAAAACTTTGAGTATCTAAATTTAAGCGCAAAAATAGAAATGAACATAGCAAATGTAAGTTTAGCCGTATTAAAAGTTGAACCATTGTTATGCCTATAGGTCTTTGAGTTTATTTCTTTTATGCTATGGCCATCCCTTGTTGCATGATAAAGAAGGGAAACGTCGAAAAATGCCCCATTTACACTTGTTTTGTTAATATCTTCTATAAGGGCACGTTTCCTAAAAATTTTATATCCTGATTGGGTGTCGTCGATTTTCAACCTTAGGATGCCCTTTACCATAATGTTAAATGTTCTTCCAAGAAATCTTCTTCTAAATGGAATATTATTGCATCTTCCATATCTATTGAATATCAATATGTCAGTTTTATCCATTTTATTAATATTTGATAGTACTTCAGTGAACTTCATGCTATTATCAGCATCCATTATAATAACTGTATTTCCTAATTGATTAATATTTCCTATTATTGCCTGCTTTATTGCATATCCTTTGCCATATCTTTTTTTATTTACCTTATAAATTGTATTGGGAAAAGATCTTTTAAATTTTGATACCAAATCTGCTGTGCCATCATCTCCATCTATTGCAATTATTATATTCCAGTCGAGTTTGTTTGCAGAAATAAGGTTTAATATGTCTTTCAGAACGTATGTTATTCTCTTTTCCTCGTTGTATGCTGGAATAATAACTGAAACACTATTCTTATATTCCTGAGAAATCTGCAAATCCTTACCATTTTCCATTATATCTAAATGGTAAGCAATTGTATGTATTTAAACATTAATAAAAAATGTTTATTTCATGTTACCATTAGAATGGAGTTATATCATAAAATTTAGAATATATAATTCTGCTGGATAAATTTAATCTTCTGGGCTGAACTAAATTCTATTTTCACATTAGTTATATATTTTTTAATTTTAAAATGGCTGTATCCGTTGTCCGAAATTAAATTGTAAGTTTCACCACCAGTGACGAGTCTCACATTAGCATTCGAATTTACTGAATAATTTCCAGGAGGCATGAAATTAATAATAGAATTATTCATTGCAGTTACTTCATAAGGTATAAATTGCTTCGGTGTTCCGGTATAACCTTTTTCCATCAGAATCATCCCGGATTCCTCGTATAATATTCCATAGTTGCCAGAACTCAATTTTTCATTGGCAAGGCTCACAGTGTTTGTATATGATCCAGGCGAAATGGCTATATCATAGAACCATGTAGAATAAGGATCTGTAATGATATATTCAGGGGAACCATTATAGTTATTAAATGGCAGCACGAAGTTGTATGACTGCACTAATTGTGGCATATTATTCTGTATTGCCACAGAGGATCCTTCTGGTATTTTCATTATCATTGAATTTAATTCTTTATCCTCAACAGTATAGGTAATGGAAGAATATGTACCATAGTTTCCCATTGAAATCTCATTTGCATAGGGAATTCCGGAGTTATTGTCTGTTATTAGATTACCGTATGGCGTGAATAACAGCCAGGTTATAATGGTAATCGCAATTACAACAGGCATTACATGCTTTATTTGTACCTTAAATTTTTTGGATTCAATTCTTTTTAGTCCATAAATAAATGAAATGAACATTCCTGAAGCTATTAATGCCGGATACTGATATAATACAGGCTGGAAATATGGTATATAGTTGTGTGCAAATACAAGCCCCGTATATGGCATTATTAGAATAATTTCTGGAACTATAAAGGATATCAATGCTAAAGGAATCCCTGCTAGCACAAAATACAGGACCTTTCTATTTAATGATGAATATAGTATTCCTGGATTCGCTGAAAGGGAGTGAAAATTAATAAAACCTGTTATATAGGTAGGTTCAATTATAATCACGGAGACCATAACAGTAATTATTGGAATTAATATTGTATATAAATAGTACTTTGGAACCTTAGATTTCTTGATTACCAGAATAATAATGAAAAAGATCAATATAACTGGGGCCAATAGATCAGTTATGCCGGCAAGATACATGAAAACCAAGGATTCTTTATACCTTCCATAAACAAAAAATCCAAACCCTATCAAAAAGAGTGTAGGAAACAGGGCCATAAAATGAAAGTCAAACCACTGGACACCTGTAAGTGGAAAATACATTAACCATAAAATTGAAATTATCACGGAATACTTCCTGTTTTCAATTATTTTCCTTGATATAAAGTAAAGTGGTATACTTCCTGCACATATAAATGCATCCTGAAAAACCATCAGGCCTATCTGCGATGGAAAGAAATGGTAAACTGGAAACATTAGAAAATATATTAATTTTTGATACTGTACTGAACTTGAAGTGGCATTCTTGATAAGGTCTGAAGAAACACCGAGATCGAAAACAGTATCATGGAAGCTGATGTATTTCATATATAACAGAATGGATGAGGCAATGGAAAATATAATTGTAAATACAGACACAATAGCCAGGCCCAACTTATCCTTCTTATCCATTAATGTAGATAGCAGTAGTATTAATATGTTTTATTGTGAATAATCCATTATGCCATTATAGTAATTCACCAGCTTCTCCCTTACATTATGTGCACTGTATTTCCTTGATACATTATAGCCCTTCTCAATTAAAGAGTCCTTATCTTCCATGATTCCCTTTATGGCCCTTATATTTTCCTGAAGATTTTCTGGGTCAACCAGCACTGCTGCCCCGGAAGATACCTCCCTTATAATATCGATGTCCGATGAAACAACAGGCAGACCTGTTTTAAAGGCTTCCACAACAGGATATCCAAACCCCTCCATGAGCGTAGGAAAGTAGAGCAGGTCGCAGGCATTGTATATTTCATTTATGGTAGCTTGATCCACATTATTGTATGTAATAGAATTTCCTACAGGGTGTCCAATACGTACAAGGGCATAGCCATTGCCCAGCTCCTCTACCACTTTTTTAACCATACCGAGGTTTTTTCTGGGCTGGGCAGAGGAAACAGACAGGATAAGAATTTTGTCCAGTGGGAGCCCCAGCTTTTCACGCAATTTAACCTTGTTATCCAGGTGATAAAAATATTCCGGGACATGTGGGGGAATTACGGCAATTCTGTTTCCATCCACATTGAAGGTTTCAAGTATCTCTGATTTTACCTTATTTGAAACTGTTATAATATTCTCATAGTTCATATAAGCTTTGAGATACCGGTTCATATAAATTTTTTTAAGCGATTCCTGAATTGAATCTGTTTTAATATTCCCCTGTGATGCCATGATGTCATGTACAGTAACCACCAGATTCCTAGCACTGAAAACCGGCTTTATTGTCTGTGATGTAATATGTACTATTCCCTCCATAGAATTGACTTTCCTTATAATATCCCTGTATACAATCCCTGAAAGGAAATAATTTAAAACTGGATATTTGGTTCCAAGAACTGGATTCCTGTAATTATTATCAATATACTTCCGGTTGAATATTATCTGTATTATACTGCTATCAGGCTTCATGAGATTATATATATCGTATGCATATTTCCCAACCCCTGTTATTGTTGAATCCAGTGTTATATATGTAACCACACAGGTACATTTAAAACGCTGATAAAAACATAATTACCTACCTGAACGAGTTTAAATGCATTGTCTGATAATTAACAACAATTTGCGAACTTATATATAGTCTCTTTTAATTATAACAAAACTGTATGAAAGCGGCAATAATAGGTTCATCAAACCTGCATTTAAACGGAATTGCGGAAAGAAACGTAGTCCAGCTGGCTGATGCCCTGGGCAAGCAGGGATATGAGGTAACTATATTCATCCCTCCAGATTATGATAAAAATAATGATACCAATTTACCATATAAAATAAATAGCAGCATATTCAGAATGGATATGTTTGCCAGAAAAACCTTTATTAAGATCACCAATGGCAGGTCTGTTGGCCTTATCGGACTGTTTTCCTTCGATCTTTTTTATAAAGAATTGTTAGGCTACGATTTATATTACTTTACAAATCCTGATATTCTCTTCGCAAAAATGTCAAAATATTTTTACAGAAATGGCAAGCATCCTTTAATCATTCTTGGCAATCAGGGAACATACTTTGAGTATCTGAACAGGAAATTTCTGGAAAAACCTGTTATAGGTATGTTGAACAGTATTGTTTTTCCATACCTGAACAGGATAGATCTCAAGATACATGCCCAGAATAATTATCAGGTGGAATTTTACAGGAATTTAGGTGTACCTCAGAGTATTTTATTTAATATGACGCTAAATAATCTGGATTATAATAAATATTATACCCATGCTGGGAAAAACTACACAGTTATTTTAAATTACGAAATTCCATCAGTTAGGTGGAACAGAATAATCACCAGGGCTGTAAAAAAATCAAAGGACATAACATTTGTTATTATTTCTTACAGGGAAAATACAAGGAATTACCTCAAAAGGCTATCCCGGTTTCCCAATGTTAAACTTATTCACAGTCCTGATGAAAGTCTGAAGTATTCTCTCCTGGCATCCTCTGATGTTATGATCAACCTATCCAGGTATGAGCCATTAAATGCGGCATATCTGGAGGCACCATTATCGGGGCTTCCGGTTTTATCCACAAATATTTATTCCTCACCAGAAGTACCTGATGGAATTTCAAAGAATGTGAAAATGGTCAGAAAGGTGAAACTGGCAACAATTACCAACTTTATTGAGAAATACAGATATATGAAAGAACATAATCCTGTTTCCTATGCTTTCCTGAAGGCTGAAATTAAAAAACAAAGCTTCGAATATTTTAACAGGGACATAGGCAGTGCAGTTTCAAGCCTCTTTGAAAATGTTAATTCTGAAGAAAAAATAAGCATAGTCACTGCCTCACTTAATGAGGCGGGAAACATAAAGGCCTGGTTAGATCAGATATTCATAACTGTAGAGCATAACCATCTGGATAGTATTAACGAAATCGTGATAGTCGACGATGGCAGCACAGATGGCACAGTAGAAATTATCCGGAACTACAGGAACCCAAAGGCCAGAATTAGTATCAATCTTATAGAGCGCAATAAAAAGATGGGTACCCAGAATGCACAGATAGCAGGAGCCAGGATTGCAATAAATCCATATATTCTGGTAATGGACTGTGACCTGCAGCATCCCGTGGAATATATCACTGACTTTGTTGAGAAATTTAATCAGGGATATCCAGTAATTATAGGTTCACGTTACATTGTGGGTTCAAGAAATAACTGGGAATACAACAGGCAGATTATAAGCAGGGTTGCAACAGTGATAGCACACACAATGTTTCCCTTTACTGCCAGAGTCAAAGACCCACTCTCCGGATATTTCCTGTGCCGCAGGGAAATGCTTGCCAACCTTAAACCATACAAATCCATGTATAAACCACTTTTATATATGTTGGTATTCAATAATAAAATCAGGAGCATTAGGGAAATACCCATAGAAATGAAAAGCAGACCAACAGGGGAATCCAAGATTATTAATAATTATCCAAAAACAGTTATGATGTATTCCAGGGAAATATTAACCTATTATAAGGAATATAACAGGGCAAAATGGAAAATATAACTATACAACGTATGTTAATCTCCCGGATAAAAAAGGACCAATGCGAATCCAACAATTTACTGGTTTTCTTTCATAACATTCTCCAGTACCAGAATATTTCCTTTTTTATATTGCCCAACAATATTGAATGTTTTATTTTCCAGTGAAGAATTAACAATATGCTGTAAAGATTGGTTGCCGCCTATTTTTGCCCATACAGAATTGTTCATAATTACAATGTATTGAAAACGTGAAATATTCTGAAAATATCCCGGGCTCCACGGGGTAGCATATATGTGTAAATGGTTGCTGAAATAGGGCATAAGTGTATTTTCGGTAAGTATGTACGAACTCTGGGGAATGCTTCCAGAGAGATTAGAAAGATATGCAGGTGTTCCAGATAAATGCTCTTTAAAAATGTCATTCATGACACTGCCATGTGGGGATTGTTCTATTTGCGTGGGTGATAGCAATCCAAAAGGCATCATTATAAGTATAACAACAATTAATATTATTACGCACAAGCCAACAATATTTTTCTCTTTGATAGTCCTATCAAAACGCATATGAATTTTTTCCACTGTATCGGTATTCAATTTCTTTTTTATATAGTAGTATAACCTGATTATATTGTAAAATCCTATTATGCCGGATATATACAGTGCTCCTGTAATCATGGCAGAATACTGGTATCCAAGCTGGTAATAGGAGGAATATGAGGATGGCATAGCATACAGTACATATGGAATATCCATGATAAGTGATAATGGTGAAAATAAGGGTATGTATCCAAGGCTTTGAAACATAAAGTTAAGATAAAATATTTTCATACCGTGGTTTGTTCCTATTATGGAAGCAAATTCACCGGGCTTTGTGAACAGCAATAATATAAGTGCCACTGGCGAACTCACAGCAGTACCTGATTCACCCGTTGATGGTATAAGTGAATATGATGTTATTCCGGCAATATGCAACTTGATTATTCCAGCCATGATGAGGTAGCCAAATAGCAATACTATGAAAATAACCATAATAGCAAAATCCTTTACACCACCGATCCTTGAACTCCTTGACAACCATATTTTTATTTTTCGGCCGTTCTCTGTGTGAAGGTAAAATAATTCATAAATAAGGAGAATTGCAACTATATAGACAAAGTTCGCATGCAATGATATAATAAATATAATAGAAACTAACTGTAAAGCCCTCTTTTCTGTTATGAAAGAGTAGAAGGCCAAAAGAAAGAAAAATGGAAGGAACGCCATGTTATGAAATGGAAAAGATACCAGGCTCTGAACATAAGGTGACATTTCATAGGAGATTAAGAAAATCAGGGATACCATGAATAATATTTTTCTAGAATTTATCTTATGTTTCAGTATTTCAGTAGATATAAGATAAACAACATATCCTGCAAGTGCTATGAATACATCCTCAAAAATCATCAAGGTAATTGGTGAGGGAAATAAATAATATAATGGAACCTGTATAAATTTGAATATAGTAAAATGTTGAACAAATATATTTTCATTTAGAAGTGGCGTGTAAAAACTCCCTGTATGGATAAATGCCCAAAGATCCTGTGCATTTATTCCGAGATCGTATGCAGAGGTGCCCACTGAATAATACTGAACTATAGAAAATACTGAGAATATAACAGCAAAAATTAAAGAGATAATGAATGCGGTTGCGGTGTATTTATTCATTGTAATAAAATAATTTAATCTTTCTCTCCACCGTCTTTCCATTATTAAATCCTAATAAAATATCTATATTTAACACTTATCAAGACCCATGCCGACCAAATTCAGTTCACAGGGATGAATACGGATTTTTCCCTTATTAATTCAATATTTGTTTTATCAGAATTATTATAATAGTTATAAATCTCCTTGAACATTTTAACATATAAATATATTGAAAGATAAAATATGTAGAATCTCTTTCGTACCCTGGCGTTCCCCATATAAAACATCATATTCCTGATGTTATTGCATCCAGCACCCCTTATATAGTCCTGGTAAGATCTCATTTTTCTTTTGTAGTACTCCCTGCCGTGTGCATATCTCTTCTCCCTGTCAAAGGAAACCTTCTCATTTTCTTCATAGATAATTTTACGATCAGGGTAAGTTAATTTATAGCCCAGTGATATGAACCTCGCCTCCCTTTCAACATCCTCGGCAGCAGTGAGATTACGCCACTGTACCCGATGGTTTGCCTCATAGTAACATAGATGGTTATCCAGAAAAACAGTATTTTTATCTATATTCTTATAACCGAATTCAATTAATCTAACAAACTCCTGATTATAAACGGTATCCAGGTCTATAAAGAAGAAGATATCCTCTTCCGTGGCGTACTGTTCAGCCATATCAATGGCCAGATGCCTTCCCCACCCCCTGGTGCATTTTTCCTGTTTAACCATTAAATTGTATTTATCTCCGTTATCACGCAGGATTTCATATGTTCCATCAGTGGAGTAATTATCAATAATAAAAATCCGTTTCTCAATATTTATTTTCATAACTGAATCCAGTGATTGAAGTATTCGATTTCTTGAGTTGTACACAGTGCCATAGATAAACAGCATAATTCCCTATAGAGTTTGTTTATATAAATTTCATTTATTCAATAGTTTTTTAAATCAGTGCAATATTCACGGATATTGAAAAATCAATCCGAATCCTTTGAATCAGGAATTGCATTGCAGTATTCAGCAGTAATTTCCATGTTCATCTTTTCAACACTGTTTTATTTCATCATAGCCCATCTGCTCTCAACAACTCTTGTTGGTTCAATATCCCTTATATACGCATTGATCAGCATATTTTCCGTATTTTTTGTGGTAGGGTTTTCAGCCGGAATCGAGCATTTTGTATCATTCCATCTATCCCGGGGCAACTACGGGAACGTGAGATCTCTAATCAGGAAAACAGGGCTATTTGCCTGCCTATCTGCAGTACTAGCATATGTGGTGATATTTGCCATTGCACCTTACATAGCCGAAGTATTATTCCACTCCCTGTATTTTATTACATTTATAAGAATATCCGGAATTGCAATAGCAGGTGCCATACTGATGAACATATTTTCATCAATGCTTCTCGGGTTAAAACAGTATAGAAAATATTCCTCGGGATATCTCTTTGTTAACATATCATCATATATTATTCCAATTGCGCTCTTATTTATTTTCAGATCTGCTATTTACGTAATAATAGGCGTATCAGTAGCAGATTTCATAAATGCGGGTGTATATATTTCATTGCTGTTTCATTCCTACAGAATGCTAGGGGAAACCGGTAAAATTGAAAAAATCGAGCCATTTGCAACGCTGGTTTTATATTCGTTTCCAATATTTTTCTCATCAATAATGACCACCAGCGGAACCTATATAGATAGAATTATAGTATCATATTTTATCAACCTTTCATATCTGGGAATATACAATTATGCACTGGTAATAGCCAGTGTTGCAGCGGTGCTCACAATGCCTATATCTAATCTTCTGATTCCCAAACTATCTGAATATTTTTCCCTGGATGACAGAACTGGATTCAGGGATACCGTAAGAATGCTCCTGAACATTTCATCGCTGATCTATATTCCCGGTGCCATGGGGATAGCCGCAATCTCAAGAATTACTTTATACATATTTGCGGGACCATCATATGTAATAGCATACGTCCCACTTATAATTATAATGTTTGTAACATCCTTATTTATTGGCACGGTAATACTTGCATCGGCTGTGAAAAGTGTCCAGAAAAGCAGGGTTTTTGTATTTTCATCAGGTGCTGCATTATTATCCAATATAATATTATCAATAATACTGATACCACATTATAATATCATAGGTGCCGGTATTGCATATTCATCAATGACAACTGTAAATTTCATAATAATTTATACTTATGCCAGAAAACTTGGAATATCGAACTATGATATGCATACTGTACTGAAAATATGGGTAGCATCTGTTATGTTATTTATTATAATATTCGGTGTGCAGTTCCTTGTTCCATATAATATATATTCAGAGGTACTGCTTATAATACTGGGAATTGGTATATACTTATTTGAAATTAAATACATGAAATTAATAGGAACAGAGGAAAGGAAGTTTATAATATCAGTGGTGCCCTCAAGATTTACTGTGCTTCACAGGCTGATAAATAAATTATAAAAGGATATATTAAAATAATACAAATATTTTTAAAAGGTTTGCCATTTTGCAGAACAATGGTTTATAGTTCTATAGTAATCTTCGATTTCAAGAGGCCTGATTTTATCCATAAGGAAATTGATTTCCTATTGAAGGAAATTTCGGGAACAGATTCTGAAATTATACTTATAAAAAGCTATACAGACCCTGAAATTGAAAAATTCCTGAATGACAACAAAATTGTATATGCTGACCTCATGACTGATAATAAGCAGAGTGATTACATAAAAGCTGCCTGTAAGATAGCCACCGGCGAAGTTATAATATTCATGGACGATGATGATATGTTTTATCCCGGAA
Source organism: Thermoplasmata archaeon (assembly GCA_021846695.1). The sequence goes on along the minus strand of JAJZWN010000039.1, from coordinate 343 downwards.
AAATACGCTATGTGTCAAATCTTTTCAAGGAAAAGAAAAGTCTGGGATATTACCATAACAATTTTGATACTATTGACGAATCTGATAATATTAAAATAAACAGAAATTATATAACGCCTGATTTCAAGACGCTTTACATTTACAACAGTGAGAAACCTGAGTTTTTTAGGAAAACTAAAAATATGAAGCTTATGCTGAAAATCAGGCCGGATTTCAACAGTAGCTCCATAGCCATACGCAGGTCACTACTATTAGAGTACCATGAGAATTATGATTTCAACGTGAGGCCAGATTCCTTTATTTTCGCTTTAGCTTTGATGTCCCAACTGGATATTATGCTTGA